>CAZBNY010000140.1:0-5346 GCA_964493235.1 uncultured Lachnospiraceae bacterium | reverse complement strand
TTTTTTTCTCTCTCCTCGACAATTGCCTTAACGGCGGGGCGTCCAACAGACTTTATGGCCGCCAGACCGAACCTGATGCTATTATCCGAGACCGAAAACGCTCCGTAGCCCTCGTTGATATCCGGCGGCAGAAGCTCAATGCCCATACGCTTGCAGTTATCTATATATCCGGCGATCTTAGCCGTATTGTCCATGATCGATGTCATAAGGGCAGCCATGAACTCCACGGGATAATAATATTTCAGCCAGGCCGTCTGATAGGCAACGACGGCATAGCAGGCCGCGTGGCTCTTATTGAAGGCGTATTTGGCGAAATCGGTCATTTCATCGAATATTTTCTCGGCCGTCTTTTCCGGTATTCCGTTTGCCAGGCAGCCGGGCACCTCTCCGTCTATGCCATAGACAAAGTTTTTCCTTTCTTCGGCCATTACCTTAGCCTTTTTCTTACTCATGGCACGGCGCACAAGGTCGCTTCGGCCAAGGCTGTATCCGGCCAGATCACGGACTATCTGCATGACCTGCTCCTGATAGACTATGCAGCCGTAGGTATTTTTGAGAATAGGCTCAAGCTCGGGAGCGGTGTACTGTATTTTTTCTCCGCTGTTCTTTCCCTTTACGTATTTCGGTATGAAATCCATAGGCCCGGGACGGTAAAGCGCTATTCCGGCTATAAGGTCCTCGAGCCTTGTCGGCTTGAGCTCCCGCATGAACTGCTTCATGCCGCCGCTCTCCATCTGGAACACACCGTCGGTCTTTCCCTGTGAGATCATTTCATAAACCTTCGGGTCATCCTCCTCAAGATGATTAATGTCTATCTCTATGCCGTGGATTCGCTTAATCTCGTTTACCGCGTTCTCGACGACCGTCAGCGTCCTCAGGCCGAGAAAGTCCATTTTCAATATGCCAAGCTCCTCAAGAGTCGTCATCGTGAACTGAGTAGAAACTCCCTTATCAGACATATATAGCGGAACATAGTCCACAACCGGCTTTCCGCATATAACAACGCCGGCCGCGTGGGTCGAGGCGTGTCTGGGAAGTCCCTCCAGCTTACGGCTCATATCGATAAGTCTTCTTACCGTCTCGTTGTTTTCGTATTCATCTTTAAGCTCGTGATTCATGGCGAGAGCCTTGTCGATCGTAATATTCAGCTCCGCCGGTATCATTTTCGACACTCTGTCGGTATCCGCGTATCCGACGTCCAGCGCCCTTCCGACGTCCTTAATTACGGCCCTTGCCGCCATAGTTCCGAAGGTTATGATCTGGGCGACCTTATCGACGCCATATTTTTCCGTAACATAGTCTATGACCTCCTGCCGTCTCTCGTCAGAGAAGTCAACGTCTATATCCGGCATACTTACACGCTCCGGATTTAAGAACCGCTCAAAAATCAAATCATATTTTATCGGGTCTATAGTCGTTATGTCAAGAGAATATGCCACAACGCTTCCGGCGGCGCTGCCTCGTCCGGGCCCCACCGTTATGCCGTGATCCTTGGCAAATTTAATGTAGTCCCAAACAATAAGGAAATAATCGACATATCCCATCTTAACTATCGTATCGAACTCATACTCAAGCCTGTCCACAAGCTCCTTGCTCGGGTCAGGGTATCTTTTCTTAAAGCCGTCAAAGGTAATTTTCTGCAAATACTGTTCAGCCGTATATCCGTCAGGAACGTCATACTTGGGAAGCTTCAGCTCATGGAACGTAAAATCCACATTGCACCTTTCGGCTATTTTGTTCGTATTCTCTATGGCCTCCGGCACATAGGAGAAAAGCTCATACATTTCCTGCGGACTTTTAAGATGATAGCAGTTTCCCACATATCTCATTCGGTTCTCGTCATTAACAGTTTTTCCCGTCTGTATGCAAAGAAGAACGTCATGGGCCTCCCAGTCCTCCTGCCTGATATAATGCACATCGTTGGTGCAGATGAGCGGGATACCTGTTTCTTCATTCATTCTGATAAGTCCGGCGTTGACAGTCTTCTGCTCCGGTATGCCATGATTTTGCAGCTCAAGGAAAAAATTGCCCTCTCCAAAAATATCAAGGTATTTTAACGCCATCTCCTTGGCCATGCTGTAGGAGCCGTTGATGAGCGTCTTGGCAACGGGGCCGGCCAGGCAGGCGCTTGTGGCTATAATTCCCTCGTGGTATTTTCTCAAAAGCTCCTCGTCCACCCTCGGCTTATAATAAAAACCCTCAGTATAGCCAAGCGAGACCAGCTTGATAAGGTTCTGATACCCTGTCATGTTTTCCGCCAGAAGCACAAGATGATAATAGCTGACGCTCTCCCTGCTGTCCTTATCAAAGCGGCTCTTGGGAGCGACGTATACCTCGCAGCCTATTATCGGCTTTATGCCCTCGTCCTTGCAGGCTTTATAAAAATCTATAACGCCAAACATTGCTCCGTGGTCTGTTATGGCAAGGTTCTCCATACCCAGCTCCCTGGCGCGCTTAACAAGCTCGCCTATCTTTGCCGAGCCGTCCAGCAGACTGTATTCGGTATGCACATGAAGATGTGTAAATTTTATTTTTTCATTTTCAGACATATATACACCTCTTAATTTAGTAATTCAATTATATCACAAATATGGACCATGACAATTTTTACATCGCAAATTTTTAGGATATTTTTTAAAAAGCCGTAACACACGCCGTCAAGCAGGCATATTGTGTTATAACTGTTATTATGGGAGTGAGTGTATGTCTGAATTCATCGACGAAAAAATAATATTAAACAATTTGAGAAGGAATTATTATACAAACTCAAATACGGCCGCCTCGGTTACTGAGCCAGCCGGCTCCGCCCCTGAAGTAAATATCGAAACAGACCGAACGGCCCCTGCCGGTATACCTCCGACAAATCAGGGCGAAAACACCGCTATATATATAAATTACGAGGACAGCGATAATAAAAACAGCGATGTGACCGGCGAAGATATCGTACCGGTTCAGCCGCACCCTGTCGCCGGAACGCCCTCTGTCCCCGCAAGCGGAAACGCTCAGGAAATTCTCATCTCTTATGTAAGATTTTATAACTTGATTCCGAATTCCACAGGCGTTAATATATATGTGAACGGCAGAGAAGCCGTATCATCTCTCGGGTATGAAGGGGTAAGCGGATATATGTCTGTCGCTCCCGGGATATACACCGTGGAATTCTACTCTACAGGCGAAGAACCTGAGCTTTTGTATGAATACAGGCTCCGCTCATTCGCCGGAATGGGCTCGACTGTCGCTATCTCCGCAAACAACGGTGTGTATTCCGTTACAGATGTCAGCGGCTCTGCCCCGAAATGCTTTTACAACACAGCCTATATACGTTTCGCGCAGCTTGTAAACGGCGCTCCCGCTATGGATATTTATGTTGACGGGATCGCCGTCATAGCCGGACTTCGGCCACAGGAGGTCTCGGCCTATATCGGGGTGCCAAACGGCGTCCATACGATCAAGGCCGCCGCCAGCGGAACGGGACTTATCCTTATAGATGAAACAAATAACTTTCCCGCGTCGTCCGTTACAAGTCTCTATATAATTACGGACGCGGAAGGAAACTACGGATTATCGGCTATCACCGACCAGAATTCATGCTCCTGATAAACGGGCGGCTTTTGGGCCGCCTTGTATGGCCTATTTGTTCTTTGTCTTACAAGAAACAGCTTTTTTTACGGCGGAAAAATCCGATAAAATCAATGTTTTCGCGATTTAAAGTCATTTATTCGGAGTAATAAATCAGTGTAATTTTAAATAATTTAAAGTGAAAAGCGAGCATAAATTTTGTTATTTTTAATTTAGTTTAAATTTTTTTCAAAATTTCAAACCATTAACTAAAATAAATCATATTATTTGCTTATTTTTACCGCTCACAATAAAAAAATAGCCAATACTTCAGATAAAATCACTTGTTGTATGACAACGCTGGAATTTCTTAACCGGTTGCTATGTATAAATTACTTTGATATAATTCAGATGTACGAATTTGCGATTTTTAAACTAACTTACAAAAAGGCAGATAAAAATAAGGAGGATATGCAAATGTCTAAAGTAATGAAAACTATGGACGGTAACGAGGCTGCTGCTTTCGCTTCATACGCGTTTACGGAAGTAGCCGGTATTTTCCCCATCACACCGTCATCTCCGATGGCTGAGCACACAGACGACTGGGCAGCCAACGGAAAGAAAAACCTTTTCGGCCAGCCTGTAAAGGTTATTGAGATGCAGTCAGAGGCAGGCGCTGCCGGTACAGTACACGGCTCACTTGCAGCAGGCGCATTGACAACAACATATACGGCCAGCCAAGGACTTCTTCTTATGATCCCCAATATGTACAAGATTGCCGGCGAGCTTCTTCCCGGTGTATTCCATGTAAGTGCGAGAGCCATTGCCAGCCATGCCCTTTCTATCTTCGGTGACCATTCCGACGTTATGGCATGCCGTCAGACAGGCTTTGCGATGCTCTGCTCCAACTCCGTTCAGGAAGTAATGGATTTAGCCTGTGTAGCTCATCTTTCAGCTATCAAGGGCAGAGTTCCTTTCCTTCACTTCTTCGACGGTTTCCGTACTTCACACGAAATTCAGAAGGTAGAATGCATCGATTATGATGAGCTCGCAAAAATCATCGACATGGACGCGGTCAACGCTTTCAGAAGAAGAGCTCTTAACCCCGAGCACCCCGTATTAAGAGGTACAGCTCAGAACCCCGATATTTTCTTCCAGGCCAGAGAGGCCTGCAACCCTTACTATGAAAACATCGTAGGCGTTTGCGAGGACTATATGAAGGAAATCAGCCGTATCACAGGCAGAGATTACAAATTATTCAACTACTACGGCGCTCCCGACGCTGACAGAGTTATCATCGCTATGGGTTCGGCCTGCGAGACTATCGAGGAGACTATCGATTACCTTACAGCTAAGGGCGAGAAGGTCGGCCTTATCAAGGTTCATCTCTACAGACCTTTCTCGGTTGAGCATTTTCTCGGCGCTATTCCCAAGACCTGTAAGAAAATCGCCGTTCTTGACAGAACAAAGGAGCCCGGCGCTCAGGGCGAGCCTTTATATCAGGACGTATGTACAGCACTCTTTGACAAGGCTGACAGACCTGTTATCGTTGCCGGACGCTACGGCTTAGGCTCAAAGGATACTACACCCGCTCAGATCATCGCCGTTTATGATAATCTTAAGGCTGACGCTCCAAAGAACCACTTCACTATCGGTATCGTGGACGACGTTACATTCCACTCACTTGAGGTCGGCGCACCTGTAGACGTTACGGAAGGCGACGGCACGATCCAGTGCAAGTTCTGGGGTCTTGGCGCAGACGGTACTGTAGGAGCCAACAAAAACTCC
>CAZBNY010000139.1:0-5351 GCA_964493235.1 uncultured Lachnospiraceae bacterium | reverse complement strand
TCCGTGTGTGTCCTTATGATTGCTCTTTACATCGCGCAGGACAGCTTCAAAACGGCCTGCAACGTGACCTGTGACGGCGCTATAGCGGTATTAATGGACGCGATAACGGGAAAGGGCAAAAAACAGGACAACGGCTAAAGGGTGCGAAAGTGATATGTGACGCTCCCGAATTTATAAACCCTTAAAAAGAGGATTCCAAGGCCGGGCTTTCGAATCCTCTTATTTACCTGTCAAATTTTTTTATATATTCCTCTATTTCACCATATGTTGGCATGACACGGAGCGCGCCTTTTCTTGTTGTTACGATAGAAGCGGCGGCGTTGGCGAAATCCAGCATTTCCGTAAGCTCGGCTTTAGAATATTCTCTCCAGCCGTTTTTGAGTACGTAGTGCAGGACACAGGCGCAGAACGTATCTCCGGCGCCGGTCGTCTCAATTGTATCAGGGGTCTTGTAGGCCGGTACGAACGCCCTTTGGCCGTTCATAAAGGCGAGACTGCCGTCAGCTCCGAGAGAAACAAGTATGAGCGGTATACCGAAGCGTTCCTTTAGCTTTTCAGCTCCCCTGTCAAAGTCCTCCTCGCCGGTGAACCAGCGAATCTCGTTATCAGATATTTTAAGTATCCGGCAATGCTCCATTCCGTATAATACCTGTTCTCTGGCCTCGTCCGGACTGTCCCAGAGGCTTTCCCTGAGGTTGGGATCAAAGGACAAAATGACGCCAGCCGTCTCTGCGGCCCTTATGGCCTTCCGTGTTGCCCTTCGGCAGCTCTCGTGGGTCATGGAAAGCGTTCCGAAATGGAATATCCTGCTGTTTCTGATAAGATCCTCGTCGATGTCAGCCTCGCACAGGCTCATATCAGCGCCGGGATTTCTGTAAAATGAAAATTCCCTGTCTCCGTCCGGAAGGGTGTGCACAAAGGCCAAAGTAGTATTGACTTCCGTACTGCGCTTTAAACCCCTTGTGTCTATACCGGCCTCCTCAACAGCGGCCTGAAGCTGGTCGCCAAACATATCTTTGCCAACCTTGCCTATAAAAGCCGTCCTGTGCCCAAGCCTGCAAAGCATTGCTAGCACATTGCAGGGCGCTCCGCCGGGGTTTGCCTCCATGATGGGATTTCCCTGACCGCTTACCCCGTTTTCGGTAAAATCTATCAGCAGTTCGCCGAGCGCGGTTACATCGTAGGTATTCATATGGATTCCTCCTTGTGATAAACGGGACAACATTTTGATGCCTGTTTTATAATTTGAATTCAGTCGAATTACTGGTTATTTCACTGAGAGACAATATTCTGTATACCATAGCGCCATACTGGTTCATAAATGCCTGGAGCGACTTCGCGGGATAGTGCGTACATATATTCTTTTGTTTAAGACCGTCTATGGATCTCGAAATACCGCTTATTATGGATTCACTCAAAATACTGTAAAACTGAGGTCCATAGGGGCTGTAAAATCTGTCTATGTTTTTCAGGAACAGCTTGTTGTGGTTGTTGTATACAGAAAACTTTATTGTCTGGCTGGAATATGGGATGTCCTCGTCATCAAGCACATAAAAATTTATATTGTCATTTTTCTCACACAGCTCCAGTACATGGCGAATATGCTCCTTTCGCTCGTCAATGGACATTCTGTATATAATGTCCGTGAAATAAAACTCACCGTCCTCGATATATTTCAGCAGGGCGGTTTTTGTTATGAAGAAGTCCAGCTTTTCCTTGTTGAACAGCTCCTCCCATGTGACCATCAGAGTCCTTAGCATCTTTTCCGTAGAGCTGTCATAGCCCTGGTTGTAAGACGCTTTAACTATATTGTCAATGATCTGTGGCGGAAGAAGATATTCAAATCCCCTTGCCAAAAATATCTGATAGTCGCTGAATGCGTAAAAATTGCTTCGGTAGCCGCTGGATACAAGCTCCTGTGAGGCCATCGTCATGATAAGAAGATGATGGATCTTAAACAGTGAGTCTATTCTGCTATATATTATGTCAACCTTTTCCGGATCTGTAATTATCGTAACCATATCTATCCTGCCATGCTGGTCCAGAGAGAGCATAAGAGCGGCTTTACCCTTAACAACTATCATGTTTCTTTCCCTGAATGAGCTGTTGTCATAAAAGTCAAAGGACACATGGCTGAACCTGCTTATGAAAAAATAGAGGAAAAGGTAATCCTCGTCAGTAAGTCTCGACGGATCAAGACCGATTTTAACGTGTATTTGTCCGTTTGACCCGTTGGCGGCAGTCTGGGAAAATGTCTGCGTCCTGGAAACGGAGCAAACATCAAGCGTACATAAAACTTCCGAATCGGCCGGATCCAATATAAGGCTTCGCAGATCGTTTTCCATAAAAGACGAGATCTCGTTTGGCGTAAGCAGTACTTTTGCTTGATAGTCCCTGCTTTTATGGGATTTTTTATCATAGTCTGCATAGGTTTCTCTGAAGGATTCCTTAAGCACGGAATAGAGATGCGGCTGAAGCTGCTCCTCGTTAACATCAGCGCGGAATTCCTGACAAAAGTCGTCCAGCACTCCCTGCGCGAGTATTTCCTCCGCGAATATTTTTGACAGGCTTTTGTTGATAGGGCCGGCTACTCTTGCCGCCGGAAGCTTGGACTGGTTGCACCATTTGCTTATGTATGAAACGTCATAGCCGGCGGCGTCAGCAACGGTCGAAAGCTTTACATTAGTGAATTTTATAAGTTTTTTTAATAAATTGCCGTAATTTTCCATACTGACCGTCCTTTGCGAATTATTTTTCCCACAATATATTTATAACCTATTATTCGAAGTTTGTAAATATTGAAGTAAGTTGAATAAAATTGACGAAATATATATAATTTTGATTTCGTTTAATGTCAATTTATACGGGTTTATAATTCAAAACATAAAGGACGACGAATGTAAAAACAATAAGGGAGGTCAGACGGAAATGAAAAGGGTAAGGGTATTGACAGCGCAGGAGGCCGCAATGCTTGTTAAGGATAAGGATACGGTGGCGACAGGCGGTTTTGTAGGAAGCGGAAGTCCCGAGACTCTTACAAGGGCGCTGGAAAAAAGATTTATGGAAACGGGGTCTCCAAAGGATTTGACATTGTTCCATGCGGCTGGTCAGGGAAACAGAGACGGAAGTGCGTCAGACCATTTCGCCCATGAGGGAATGACTAAAAGGGCAATATGCGGACATTTCAACATGGCGCCGAAGCTCGGACAGCTCATAATGGAAAATAAAATTGAGGGATACAACCTTCCGCAGGGAGTTATCAGTCAGATGTTCAGAGATATAGCCGGACATAAAATAGGTACGCTCACACACGTCGGACTCAATACATACGTAGACCCAAGAATCGACGGCGGAAAGCTCAACGATATAACCAAGGAGGATATAGTCGAGGTAGTAAACATATTAGGTGAGGAAAGGCTCCTCTATAGGTCCATACCGATAGATGTTTGCTTTATAAGAGGCACATACGCCGATGAGAGAGGAAACATATCGCTCCAAAGGGAGGTGACCCAGTGCGACGCGACATCGATGGCTCAGGCCGCGAGAAACAGCGGCGGACTTGTTATCGTTCAGGTAGAGCGGGTCGTGAAAGCAGGCTCTCTGGATCCTAAGCTGGTAAAGATACCGGGTATCTATGTAGATGCCGTAGTTGTGTCGTCACCCGAGGAGCATGAGCAGTGTATAGGCCACACATATGACCCTACATTGACGGGAGAGGCGACAGCGCCTGACGGCGAGGTTGTTTCAGTGCCGCTTTCGGCTAAGAAAATAATAGGCAGAAGAGCGGCGATGGAGCTGAGAGAAAATACAGTCGTAAACCTTGGAATAGGCATTCCCGAATATATATCAATGGTAGCCAATGAGGAGGGAATAGGAGATTATATGACTCTTACCGTTGAGGCCGGACCTGTCGGCGGCATACCGCTTGGCGGAGCACAGTTCGGTGCCTCGGTCAACGCCGACTGTTATCTTGACCAGAACTATCAGTTTGATTTCTATGACGGAGGCGGTATAGATCTTGCCTTTCTCGGACTGGCGCAGGCTGACAGCAGGGGAAATGTAAATGTGTCGAAGTTTGGGCCAAGGATAGCCGGCTGCGGAGGATTTATCAATATTACTCAGAACGCAAAGAAGGTATTCTTCTGCGGAACCTTTACAGCGGGCGGATTAAAAACGAGTATACATGACGGAAAGCTGGTCATAGACCAGGAGGGCAGAGAGATCAAGTTCATCAGGGATGTAGAGCATATAACCTTCAGCGGCGAATACGCCAATAAGACAAATCAGCCTGTAATGTACATAACAGAGCGGGCGGTATTCGAGCTGAGAAAGGATGGAGTATATCTCATAGAGGCGGCCCCCGGGATCGATATAAAGACGCAAATAATCGACCTGATGGGATTTGAGCCGAAAACGGACGGAGAAGTAAAGATAATGGACGAGAGAATATTTAGTGATGAGCTAATGGGATTAAAAAAATAAAGGGAGAGATAAAAATGTTAATGGATTTAAGAGAAAGTATCAAATTTATCATTATTGAGGTCGAGGAAAACGGGACGGCGGTGCTTACTCTCAACAGGCCGAAGGCAAACGCCCTCTCAACGGAAATGCTCGGAGAGATAAAAACGGTATTTGAGGAAATAGCTAAGGACGAGAGCGTAAAGGGAGTTATATTGACCGCCCAGGGAGAGAAGTTTTTTGTATCCGGAGCCGACATCAACGGTTTCCTTGAGCTTGACGGAATAGGCGGCAGAGCCGCTTCAAGATTCGCGCAGAGCTGCTTCCAGACCATTGAGGACCTTGAAAAGCCGGTTATCGCGGCGGTAAACGGCTATGCTCTCGGCGGCGGAAACGAGATAGCAATGGCCTGCGACATCAGGATAGCCAGCACAAAGGCCATATTCGGACAGCCCGAGGTAAACCTCGGAATTATGCCCTGCTTTGGAGGGACCCAGAGACTTACAAGACTTGTGGGAGCAGGAATTGCGAAGGAGCTTATGTTTACGGCAAGGCAGATCGGAGCGGAAGAAGCCTATAGGATCGGCCTTGTAAATAAGGTAGTGGAGCCTGCGGAGCTTCTTGACGCGGCAAAGGAAATGATGAATGTTATACTGACAAAGTCGCCGCTGGGCGTTGCGGCCTGCAAGGTTGCCGCGAATAAGGGCGGAGACCTCAGCATTGCCGACGGACTTAACCTTGAGGCGGATCTGAACGGCCTTCTTTTCTCAACGGCGGACAAAAATGAGGGCGTAGGAGCGTTCATCGAAAAAAGAGAAGCCAGATTTACAGGAAAATAAAACAGATAATAGGTTGGTCTAGCCTTCGGCGGATATGCGGTGTGGGGACGCGGC
>CAZBNY010000138.1:0-5353 GCA_964493235.1 uncultured Lachnospiraceae bacterium | reverse complement strand
ATCAGAAGCACAAGTTATACTAATTTAACATGAATCACTATTGACAGAATGTTTTACAGGTGCTATATTATGTATATCCAACCGGATTAGTAGGATTTGTTAATGTTTATATCAGAATGTATAAAAGGAGACAGCTTTATGAACGAGTTAATTTATTTTGATAACGCAGCTACAACTCCCATAAGACCCGAGGTCTATGAGGAAATGAAGCCATATATTGAAAGCTATTACGGAAACGCCTCAAGCGTGTACTCAATAGCCAGAGAGAGCAAAAAAGCGATAGACAAAGCAAGGGCGCAGGTCGCTAAGGCTCTCAACGCCAACCCTGAGGAAATTTTCTTCACAGGCTGCGGCTCAGAGGGAGACAACTGGGTGCTTAAGGGAGTAGCCAATGCCCTTAAGGCCAAGGGAAACCATATTATTACTACCTGCATCGAGCATCACGCTATACTTCATACCTGCGAGTTTTTAGAGGAAAACGGATATGAGGTAACATATCTTCCCGTAGACGAATACGGAAAGATCAGCATTGATGATCTTTTAAACGCTATCAGACCCACAACTATCCTTGTAAGCGTTATGTTCGCCAACAATGAGATAGGTACTATAGAGCCAATCAAGGAGATAGGCGCTATATGTAAGGAAAAGGGTATATATTTCCATACAGACGCTGTTCAGGCCGTAGGCCATGTAAAGATCGACGTTGATGATATGAATATCGACTTCCTTTCACTTTCAGGCCATAAGCTTGGCGCACCCAAGGGAATAGGCGCTCTTTATATCAGAAAGGGCTGCAAGATCAAAAATCTTATCCACGGCGGCCAGCAGGAGAGAGGCAGGAGAGCCGGAACAGAAAACGTTATCGGTATAGTTGCCCTCGGAAAGGCTATCGAGCTTGCTACTGAGGAAATGGACGAGGTAACAGAGAGACTTGTTTATCTCAGAGATAAAATTATTAATTCGATACTTTCAAAGGTGGATTATGCCAGACTTAACGGTCATCCTACAGACAGGCTTCCCGGAAACGTAAATATTTCCTTTGAGTTCATAGAGGGCGAGTCAATGCTGCTTCTTCTTGATTCTTATGGAATCTGCGCCTCCAGCGGATCGGCCTGCACATCAGGCTCGCTTGACCCGTCCCATGTTCTTCTCGCGATCGGACTGCCTCACGAAAAGGCTCACGGATCGCTCAGATTAACACTTGGATATCAAAATACGGAGGAACAGGTTGACAAACTTCTTGAGGTTCTTCCGCCCATCGTGCAGAGACTTAGGGATATGTCGCCGCTCTATGAGGAAATCAAAAATCAGAAATAATCGGAGGTAATATACAATGGAATATAGCGAAAAGGTTATGGATCATTTTATGCATCCGAGAAATGTCGGAGAAATAGATGACGCCAGTGGAGTCGGCACAGTCGGCAACGCTAAATGCGGAGATATTATGAAAGTATATCTCAAAATTGAGGACGGAATCATTCTGGACGCAAAGTTCAAGACATTCGGCTGCGGAGCCGCTGTCGCTACAAGCAGCATGGCTACAGAGCTTGTAAAGGGCAAGACGATTCCGGAGGCCCTTGATATTACTAACAAGGTAGTTATGGAGGCCCTTGACGGACTTCCGCCTATAAAGGTTCATTGCTCATGCCTTGCGGAGGAGGCTCTGCACGCGGCGTTATGGGACTATGCGGAGAAAAACCATATCGTCATTGAGGGACTTGAGAGGCCTGTAAACGATATTGGCGAGCTTCACGAAATTCCGGATCAGGACTGATGTCAAAAGGAAAGGTTGTTGTAGGTATGTCGGGCGGAGTGGACAGCTCCGTCGCGGCATATCTGCTTAAGGAGCAGGGATATGACGTTATCGGTGTCACAATGCAGATCTGGCAGGAGGAAAGCTGGGAGGACATATCCGATAACGGAGGCTGCTGCGGACTTTCGGCTGTGGACGACGCCAGAAGGGTCGCCAACAGCATAGGCATACCGCATTATGTGATGAATTTCCGCAGGGATTTTGAAAACAGCGTGATAAAATATTTTGTAAACGAATATAAAGAAGGAAAGACGCCAAACCCGTGTATCGCCTGCAACAGATACGTTAAGTGGGAGGCGCTTTTGTCGCGCGCAAAGCAAATCGGCGCTGACTACATCGCTACCGGTCATTACGCGAGAATTGGCAGGTACCCCGTTACGGGACGTTATTCCATATGCGCTTCGGCGACAGCGGCCAAGGATCAGACCTACGCCCTGTTTAACCTGACCCAGGAGCAGCTTGCGTCTACGCTTATGCCGGTTGGTGACTATACTAAGGACCGGATAAGGGAGATAGCCGGAAGTATAGACTTGCGGGTCTCATCAAAGCCTGACAGTCAGGATATTTGCTTTGTGCCCGACGGTGACTATGCCTCGTTTATAGAAAGCTATGACGGGACAAAATTCCCTGAGGGAGACTTCGTCGATATGGACGGAAATATCCTTGGCAGACATAAGGGAATCATACATTATACAGTCGGACAGAGGAAGGGACTTGGTCTGGCTCTGGGAAGACACGTATATGTACACCATATCGACGTGATGAATAACAGAGTTGTTCTTTGCGATAACGATGAGCTTTTCAGCAGAGAGGTGCTGGCTGGGAACGTCAATTTTATGGCTGTTGAGGGGTTGAGCGGCGAGGTAAGGGCCCAGGCGAAAATAAGATACGCGCATAAAAAAGCCGCCTGTACCGTCAGCTATAAAAACGGTATTCTCAAATGTGTGTTTGACGAGCCGCAGAGAGCGTCTACGCCCGGACAGTTTCTTGTCGTCTATGACGGTGACTATATACTTTGCGGAGGAACAATAATATAAAAATAAATGCCCGGATTTTTCGGGCATTTTGATTATAGGGAGAGACGTTATGAAAGCTGTGATTTTTGACATGGACGGAGTGCTTGTGGACAGTCAGCCGTATCATTACAGGGCAGATGTGGAATCTATGGCACGGTACGGGATATTGAAGGACGAAAAATTTTATGAGGCCTTTGCGGGAACAGTGACATCTGACCGCATGAGGACGCTTAAAAATATGTTCGGACTCGAAGCCTCCGTTGAGGAAATGACTGAGCTTAGGGAGCAGATGATACTGGACATAATTGCCGACGAGGATATAAAGGCCGTAAGAGGAATACCTGAGCTTTTGCGGAATATAAAGGCAATGGGATTGAAAACGGCGGTCGCGTCCTCGTCGTCCTATGACCTTATAGAGCTGGTGCTGAAAAAAACAGGGATCGCCGAATATTTTGACCTGCTTACATCGGGGATAGACGTAAAAAGAGGAAAGCCGGCGCCTGACGTGTTTTTGCTGGCGGCTGAGAGGCTTGGCGTCGAGCCGGAGGAATGTCTTGTTGTGGAGGATTCGGAAAACGGCGTGAAGGCCGCCAAAGCTGCGGGAATGAAAGCACTAGGGTATATAAATCCGACCAGCGGCAGTCAGTGCCTTGAGCAGGCTGACACAATAACCGATGATTTTAATAAAGTAAATATCAAAAAAATTTTTTGAATATAATATTTATCGGAGGGGAAAATATGGTTTATGTAGTGGCGGTGCTTATTATTATAGCCATTGTGGCGGGCGCTATTCACAGCAAAAAGGCTAAGTCGGCCGATACAGGCTGTTCAAGCGGCTGTTCGTCGTGTCCATATCACAGCGAGTGCGGTAAAAACGAGAAAAAATGATTAAACAAGAGAAAAAAAGAAATATTTGCATTTATGATTAGGAAACAATTTAAAATCGGTAAAATTTGCTGAAAACCATTGTTTGCATATATCTAACTCAATGAGTAATATATAGACAATGATTAGCACTCGAATGTTATGAGTGCTAACAACAAATTCAGATCTTCATAAAGGAGGAAAATAATTATGAAACTTGTACCACTTGGAGATAAGGTTGTAATTAAACAGATGGAAGCTGAGGAAAAAACAAAATCAGGTATTGTTTTACCCTCACAGTCAAAAGAAAAACCCCAGATGGCTACTGTAATCGCCGTAGGCAATGGAGACTCGGTTGATGGAAAAAAGATAGACATGGTCGTTAAAGCGGGCGACAAGATTATCTATTCAAGATATGCCGGCACAGAGGTTGAGTGCGACGGAGAAAAGTTACTTGTAGTTAGACAGGGCGACATTCTCGCTATCGTGGAAGACTAAAATATATTTGTTGGAGGTAATCAATTATGGCAAAGGAAGTTAAATACGGAAACGACGCCAGAAAAGGTCTTGAGGCCGGCGTAAATAAACTCGCGGATACAGTAAAGGTAACACTCGGACCCAAAGGACGTAATGTAGTTCTTGACAGAAAATACGGCTCACCTCTTATCACAAACGACGGTGTAACAATCGCTAAAGATGTTGAGTTTGAGGATTCCTATGAAAACATGGGCGCTCACCTTGTAGCAGAGGCCGCCACACAGACTAATGATGTAGCAGGCGACGGTACAACAACAGCTACGGTGCTCGCACAGGCTATGATTCAGGAGGGCCTTAAAAATATAGCGGCCGGCGCTAATCCTATTATTCTCCGTAAAGGTATGAAAAAGGCTACAGACAAGGCTGTTGAGTCTATCAAGGGCATGAGTCAGGTAGTATCGACAAAGAACCATATCGCGAGAGTAGCCGCTATTTCATCAGGCGACGACGAGGTTGGCGAAATGATCGCTGACGCTATGGAAAAGGTTACAAACAACGGTGTTATCACTGTTGAAGAATCAAAGACAATGAATACAGAGCTTGAGATGGTAGAAGGTATGCAGTTTGACAAGGGTTATCTTTCAGCCTATATGTCAACTGATATGGAAAAGATGGTCGCTGTGCTTGACGATCCATTTATTCTTATTACAGATAAGAAGATCAGCAACATTCAGGAGATCCTTCCTATACTTGAGCAGCTTGTTCAGACAGGCGGTAAACTCCTTATCATTGCCGAGGACGTTGAGAGTGAGGCTCTTGCTACACTTGTTGTAAATAAATTAAGAGGAACATTTACCTGCGTAGCCGTTAAGGCTCCCGGATACGGCGACAGAAGAAAACAGATGCTCGGCGATATCGCTGCTCTTACAGGCGGCACGGTAATTTCAGAGGAAGTCGGCATCGACCTTAAGGATGCCAAACTTGATATGCTCGGACGCGCAAGAACAGTAAGAGTAGAGAAAGAGCTTACGATCATTACAGACGGCGCTGGCGATAAAGAGGATATCGAAGGCCGTATCGCTCAAATCAAAATGGCCCTTGAGGACACAACAAGCGACTTTGACAGAGAAAAGCTTCAGGAAAGACTTGCGAAGCTTTCGGGCGGCGTAGCCGTTATCAAGGT
>CAZBNY010000137.1:0-5459 GCA_964493235.1 uncultured Lachnospiraceae bacterium | reverse complement strand
TGCATAGGGGCGTGGGGAGCCGTGAACTCTCCACGTCCTGCCCTTTATATTCGCCCGAATGTTTATTAAAACAAAGTAAATTTATTTGATAAGCTCACCGGCGAAGAAGTTGATCGAACCATCGTTTGTGATGCTTATGGTTTCAGGCGTCGTACCGTAGAAGCTGTAGCTGTGGCCGTCAGCGGGTGTAACAGCGACCTCCGCTCCGATGATCTCCGCAACCGCCTTTGAAACCTCGGGCGAAACCGCCTCATCGTCAACCGCGTAGATAACAAGGCTCTTGCCTGTGTAATTCTTAGCGGCAGCCTCGGCAAGACCGTCGGCGTTATTCTCTAAGTCAGCGAACCATTCCGCGCTAAGCTCCTGGACCTGACCATAGATAGTTGTGAATACAGTATAGCCCTTTTCATTAGCCTCGGCCTTCATTGTTTCCCATGCCTCGTCCCCTCCAAAGAGAGCCTTAAGATCGGCTGTGTCCTCTGCCGGAGCGACAAGCTCTACAGCGGCGAAATCAAACGCCTTCTCAGCGATAAGCTCAAGAGCGATGCGGCCTCCCATTGAGTAGCCGAAAATACCAACCTTATCTTTGTCTACGCTGTAATTAGAAAGCATATAGCTGATAACGTCAAGGGTGTCAGCCTTCATATTTGTCATTGTGTTGAGCTGGAAGCTCTCCGTGCTGGCGTCACAGCCGGGATAGTCAAGAGTTACGGCAACAATGCCTTTTTCAGCAAGGCCGTTTGTTATAACGTCAAAGCCGCCCCATTCATTGTGGTTTCCGCCGTGACCGTGGCAAAGAATAACCATCGGATATGCTTTTTCAGCCGAATAATCAGCGGGGATAGTTACATAAGCTGGAATCTGGACGTCCGCGCGTTTTGTTGACGCGACAGATACTGTCTGCACTGAAGGCGCGGGAACCGCCTCAGCGTAAGCAAGCTGCTCATAGTTATAGTCAACAACGGCAAGAAGGGCGCGGGTCGAAACAGCGGCCGGCCGGAGAGCCTCGCCGTCTCCGCTTACGATATTATTGCTTACAGCCCATGTGAGGGCCTCAACGGCGTACTCCGATACATCGCCGGCATCAGTGAAAGCGTCAAGGCTTACGCCGTCCGCAACCGTCACGTCAGCACCGTCAGCCTTAGCGTAGCGGTAAAGGAATGAAACAAGGTCCTGTTTTGTGACCGGCTTATCCGGATCGAATGTTCCGTCCTCATAGCCTGCGGCAATTCCGTTTAAAGCGGCCCACTCAACGGCCTTAGCGTAGTAAGAGTCCTCGGCAACGTCCGAGAAGGTTCCTTTAAACTCGGCCTCAGCCTCACCTGACATACGGTGGAGGACCGTAACAGCCATAGCTCGTGAAACCGGTACGTCCGCTCCGAAGGTCGTTTCACTCATTCCGGCGATGTAGCCGTTTTCCGCCATGTAGTTAACAGCGTCACTGTAATAGCTTGCCGAGTCAACATCTGTAAACGCTGATTCTGCGGCAAAGGCCGCAGGAACACAGGCGGCAGTAATGGCAAGCGCAAGAACAATTGACAAAATATGCTTTTTGCGAGTCATTTTTTACTCCTCCCTTAATTATGATAGTTTTATTTCCAGTAACAAATCAACTATACCATATTAGGAATAAATTTACAAGGAATTTGACCCAATCAGGCGGACGGATTATAAAAAAACAGCCTGGATTTTATACAATCACTATGGACAGCGAAAAAAACAGCTACTATAATATAATAGATGAATAAATGTGTTTTTGATGGAGAGGAGACTGGATATGCAAACAAACGATCAGGTATTTTTCAATGGGAATAACGGCAAGGCTATACTGCTGATCCACGGAATAACATCGGGAGCGGCGCAGATGATACCAATGGCAAGGTTTTTGAACGACTACGGATATTCGGTCTGGTCGGTAAACCTTGCGGGACACGGGACCTATCCCGAGGACCTTCTTCACACGAAGTGCGAGGATTTTCTGAGCAAGGCCGAGTATGACTATCAGTATCTGAAAAAACAGTATGAAACTGTATATGTCGGAGGACTTTCAACGGGCGGCTGCCTTTCGCTCTATCTGGCGGCAAAGCACCCCGAGATCGCCGGAATAATATCCGTTTCAGCGCCGCTGAGACTTGCCGAGGGAACATTTATGACAGCGGAATATCCGCCGGAGCAGATATATTTCCATAGGCCAATGGAGGGCAAAGTCGGCCTCTTTAAGCAGTATCATATACACTACGAGGATATAGCCGTGTCGATATTTAAGGAGCTTGACGCGCTGATGAGGCTTGTGCGGGCGGACGGCTTTATAGAACAGGTAAAATGCCCCGCAATAGTAATACAGGCCCAGGACGACGCCGTGGCCGACCCAAGCAGCGCGGGGGAGATCTTTGAGAGACTCTCATCTGATAAGAAGGAGCTTTACACACCGGAGACAGGCGAGCATAATATCGTCCTGACCGAGGGAAGACATGAGGCGTTCAGGAGAGCGGCGATGTTTTTGAAGGAGCTTGAGTGATAAATTTCCCCGTATGATACATATATTTATGTAATACTTCATGTCCGGCTGCATTGCGTTTATTTTGCTGAAACGCTATGACTAAAAGTGTGTATTATATAATTAATTATCATTTTTTCGGGACGCCGGTCCGGAATTGTTTGTATAAAAGTGCTAAAACACAGACCTTTACGAATTGTTTTTCGTATATTTATTTTCGCGGAAAATCGGAAAATGGCGTTGACAAACATAATTTTTGGTGTTACTATATCTTAAAATGTTCGAAAGGAGAAGGACAATAATGTTATCATCTGTTGTTTACATTTGCACACTATCTATCAGCATTATTACACTAATTAATATTGGCCGTATTAGTGCTATGTGTCGTGCGGAAAAAACAGTTGATATGATTTGTTGAGCCCCTTTCTTACAGGCCGCCTGAGGTTTCCTGTTGAGGGCGGACATATTTAGATTTGTTTTTCAGGCTTACGGCTTCATGGCTGTAAGCCTTTTTTCATGCAGAAAAATTTTTATATTGTGAGAGGAGAACTTATTATGAAAATGGATATCAGAATCGAGAGAACTCAAAATCCCAAGGAAAAGCCCGGTAAGGGGGCGGATCTTCCTTTCGGGCACGTATTTACGGATCATATGCTAATTATGGACTACGACGTGGAAAACGGCTGGCATGACTGCAGAATAGTTCCTTTCGGACCTATTTTGATGCACCCCGGCTCAACTATACTTCATTACGGTGCGGGAGCATTCGAGGGAATGAAGGCCTATAGGAAAGAGGACGGAAGCTGCCATCTCTTCAGACCTGATGAAAACGCGAAACGTATGGAAAAATCGATAGACAGACTTTGCCTGCCTCATCTTGACGCCGATACTATCCTTGATCTTATCGAGAGATTTGTTACGTTTGAGCAGGACTGGATCCCTTCGGAATTTGGCACATCTCTTTATGTAAGGCCCTTCTGCTTCGGCTGTGACGAGCCTATCGGACTCCACGGCATTCAGAAGGCCAAGTTTATGATAATCACCTGCCCTGTAGGCAACTACTATAAAGAGGGCCTTAAACCTGTTAAAATCACTATCGAGGAGAAGGACGTGCGTGCCGTTATCGGCGGAACAGGCGACTGCAAGGTCGGCGGAAACTACGCTGCCAGCAACAGAGCGGAACATGAGGCTGAGGTTAACGGCTTCACACAGGTTCTCTGGCTTGACGGTGTTCACAGAAAGTACATCGAGGAAGTAGGCTCAATGAACGTAATGTTCAAGATCAACGGCGAGGTGATCACGCCGAAGCTTACCGGCTCGGTTCTTCCCGGTATCACAAGAAAGAGCGCTATCGCTTATCTTGAGTCACAGGGTATCAAGGTCACCGAAAGACTTGTTTCGGCCGAGGAGGTCATCGAGGCCGTTAAAAACGGTACTCTCGAGGAGGCTTGGGGAACAGGCACAGCAGCCGTTGTTTCACCTATCGGAGTTCTTCATTATGAGGGCGTTGACTATAAGATCAACAACAATGAGATCGGACCTGTGTGCCAGTCGCTTTACAACGGCTTAACAGGAATCCAGTGGGGACGTACAGAGGATACATTCGGCTGGATGGTTCCCATCGCTAAAAACTAAATTTATTATTGAACCAAAAACATCTGTCGGGCACAAAGGCGTGCCGGCGGAGAGTTATACCATCTAAATTAAAAAAGGAGTGCATTTAAAATGAAAGGTTATCACATTTATATTCCAAATTACACAGTAGGAGCTGACTGCTACAAGGAGATCCCCTGGGTTACAAGAAAGTATGGCAAAAAGGCCGTTGTCATCGGCGGAAAGACCGCTATGGAGAAGGCAAAACATGCGCTATTAGATGGTATAGCTGGTTCAGATGTGGAAATAACGGATTTTGTATGGTACGGCGGCGAGGCTTCATATGAGAATGCCGAGGAGCTTATGAAGCTTGACGCTGTCAAAAACGCTGACATGATCTTTGCCGTAGGCGGCGGACGTGTAATGGATACCAGCAAAATAGTTAAGGAAAGACTTGACAAGCCCTTCTTCACATTCCCTACTCTTGGCTCTAACTGCGCCGCCATAACGTCGATCGCGGTTATTTACCATCCGGACGGAGCGGTCAACAATTATTTCTATGCGAAAACACCCGCCGATCACGTGTTTATCAATACACAGATAATCGCTGAATCGCCTGAGCATATGTTCTGGGCAGGCATAGGCGACTGCATCTCCAAAGAGCTTGAGGCGCAGCTTGCCATCAGAGGACATGAGGCTGACCATACACCTCTTATGGGAAATCAGCTCAGTCTTATCTGCATTGACCCGCTTATCAAATACGGCAAAAAGGCATATGACGACTGCAAGAACAATACCGCTTCATTCGAGCTTGAGCAGGTTGTTCTGGATATAATCGTTACAACAGGTATGGTTTCAAACTTCATGACGACAGAGAACGATTATTATTACAACAGCTCTCTTGCGCACGGCTTCTATAACGGAACGTCCGTTATCCCCGCCTGCATTCAGCACCATCTCCACGGAGAGATAGTTTCATTCGGAAGCCTTGTTCTTCTCGCATATGACAAAAACTATGATGAATGCGACAGAATTATGGCCTTCCATAAGGAAATGGGCCTTCCGGTACGTATGGCTGACATCGACCTGACAGACGAGGATCTTCCCGCTGTAGCTGACAGAGCGGCCTTAACAAGAGAGTGGACTTGCGTTCCCTACGAGGTAACAAAGGAGAAGTTTATCGCGGCCATAAAGGAATGCGACGAAAGAGGAAAAGCTTTTAAATAAAGTCAGATTATAAGGATTGGGGCGTAAAGCGTGGTTCATATCAAAATGGATCGCGCTTTCTTTATTGTAAGATAGTGTGAAACTTTTTCTGTAAAATCAGATCTTCTGTGATAATGCTGTGAGGCTGGCTGCATTTGCTATC
>CAZBNY010000136.1:0-5526 GCA_964493235.1 uncultured Lachnospiraceae bacterium | reverse complement strand
TCTCCTGTGCGATGGCCAAAGGGGTTGGGGGTTGCAGGGGGAAGGGAATTCGGCCTTTCGCAACTCTGAGATTTCCCTTCCCCCTGAGAAAGCACCTCGCGACCTGTAGGGCCGCAAACTAACCCACCCACCTCGGAGAGCTCACGAAAAAGAAAAAGGAGCGCGTCTCCTTCCGCACTCCTAATTATAATATCATATTCCTTTTTCCGCAAGGCTTGCCACAGCGGCCTTTATCACTCCGAAGGAATAACCCCTTCTCTGGAGATAGCCGTATACCCTCGCAAGCTCCTTTTGGTCCATTTCACCAAAGTCCTCATATCTTTTCATCAGCAACTCCTCAGCCGCCGCCTGCTCGTCAATATCGGCGGCCTCAAGAGCCTCGTCAACGGTTTCCTCGTCAAGTCCCTTCGCCCTAAGCTCCTGCTTTATGAGGAATTTTCCCTTTGGTCTTAGCCTCAGGGTTTCCTTGATATATTTTCTGCAATAGGCCTCGTCATCGATATAGCCGTACTTTTCCAGAAAAGCTATGACCCTGTCAACGGTCTCGTCCGGGTATTCGGCAAGCTTTTCCCTGACCTCTCTGGCGGTCCGCATCTTGTAGCCGATGTATTTTATCGCTGTGTCCTGCGCCTTTATATAGACCGTTGTATCCATTATGTACCGGTACTTTTCCTCAGGAATTTCCTCCCCCACTCTGAGCTTGAAGTACATTATGTCCTCCATTATGAGGCCGAAGGCAAATTCGCCGTCTATATATACGGAATATCTTGACTTATCCCTTTTTTGCTGGTTAATACTCGTTATAATCATTATAGCTGTCATCGTCAAGGCTGTCCGCCTGACTGAAGTCCTCGTCGTCCATTGTATACGCATCGGAAGGAATGATGAGTATATCCTCGTCGTCCTCGCTGATTATTTCGGCCTTTTTGCTCTTTTTAGGTTTTGGGGCCTCCTTGGTCTCGTCAACGGCCTTAGCCTCAGCCGCCTTCTTTCTGCTTTCCTCGTCAAAGCCGTAGTACTTACGCTCCTTCTCCTCTATCTCGGCGCAGACCTCCGGATGCTCCTTGAGATATATCTTGGCGTTTTCACGGCCCTGGCCGATTTTCTCGTTATTATACGCGTACCAGGCTCCACTCTTGTTTACTATATCCAGCTCCGTAGCCATGTCCAGTGTATCGCCCTCTCTGGATATTCCCTGACCGTACATAATGTCAAACTCGGTCGTCTTAAACGGGGGAGCGACTTTGTTTTTAACTACCTTTGCCCTGGTCCTGTTTCCAACAATCTCGTTGCTTACCTTTATTCCGTCTACTCTTCTTATGTCAAGACGAACAGTAGCGTAGAACTTAAGCGC
Source organism: uncultured Lachnospiraceae bacterium (assembly GCA_964493235.1). Lineage (GTDB taxonomy): Bacteria > Bacillota > Clostridia > Lachnospirales > Anaerotignaceae > Metalachnospira. Next base: position 4,172 of record CAZBNY010000136.1, on the reverse strand, counting down.
GCGTCCGCCGGTCGTTGTTTCGGGGTTTCCGAACATAACGCCGATCTTTTCCCTGAGCTGGTTGATGAATACTACCGTACAATTGGATTTGTTGGCGAAGGCCGTAATCTTCCTCAGCGCCTGCGACATGAGCCTTGCCTGAAGTCCCATGTGAGAATCGCCCATCTCTCCCTGTATCTCAGCACGGGGAACAAGGGCCGCTACCGAATCGATAATAACTATATCTATCGCTCCCGAACGCACCATAGTTTCGGCGATCTCAAGCGCCTGCTCACCGTCATCAGGCTGTGAAAGATAAATATTCTCCGTATCGACCCCAAGATTTTTAGCATATGTGGGGTCGAGGGCGTGCTCCGCGTCAATATATGCGGCAATTCCGCCCATCTTCTGTACCTCGGCGACAAGATGAAGGGCAACCGTTGTTTTACCGGACGACTCAGGCCCGAATATCTCTATGATCCTTCCTCTTGGTATACCGCCTACTCCCAGCGCCACGTCAAGGCTCAGACAACCGGTAGGTATTACCTCAACGCTGGATTTGTCAGCCTCCTCGCCAAGCTTCATTACCGCTCCTTTTCCGTACTGCTTTTCTATGTAGGCAAGGGCGGCCTCAAGGGCCTTCCCTTTATCATCGTATTTACTAAAATCCTTAGGATTATTTTTCTTTTCAGCCACAGTGCAGACTCCTTTCAATCTATTAATTGCGAATTTATGTTCCCATTATAGAACAAATATTTCCATCAGTCAAGCAGAAGTTTTCTCCTGAGATAATCCAGCGCACTGTAAGCCGCCCTCTCGCGTATAAGCTCACGGGAACCGGCGAGATTAAGCTCCTTCACGTACGATCTTCCCCTGATATTCACGCCAATGTATACAAGGCCCTCGGGCTTTCCTTCTGACGGCCCGGGTCCGGCGACTCCGGTTGTGGAGACCCCAATGTCCGTTCCGGCGCTTTCGGCTATTCCCCTTGCCATCTCGGCGGCTGTCTCGGCGCTCACCGCGCCGAAGGCTTCAAGCGTTTCCTCCTTTACCCCCAGACGGCGCATTTTCGCCTCGTTGCTGTAGGTAACGGCTCCCTCGATAAACACCTTTGAAATGCCGGGATACTCTACCAGTTTTGAAGAAACAAGTCCTCCTGTGCAGCTTTCGGCAACGGCTATCGTTATTCCCTTTTCCAGCAGCATTTTAGCCACGGTCTCCTGCATGGTCGTCTCGCCCTCGGCATATATATTGTCGCCAAAACGTGTGCGTATCTCCTGCGCCACAGGCTCGATTATTTTTTCCGCTTCTTCCTCGCTTCCCGCCTTTGCCGTTATCCTCAGCACCGCCTCAACGACCTTGGCATAGGGCGCTACAGTCGGATTAGTCTGGGAATCAATGAGGTCCTTGACCCGTGTTTCCATTGCGCTCTCGCCGACGCCGGCTATCCTTATCAGCTTTGACACAAGCGTATATTCCTGCTTTGAGGCCAGATATGGCTTGACCTGATTTGTGAACATCGGCTTCATTTCCCTCGGAGGTCCGGGCATCATTATGAGTATTTTCTCGCCGTTTTCTATTATTATTCCGGGCGCCGTGCCAAAATTATTGTACATCGGTATCGCGCCTTCCGGAACCATAGCCTGCTTTACATTGTTTTCAGACATGGGCCTTTTCATTCTGTCAAAATACTGCTTTATCCTTTCCAGCGCCTTGTCGTCCAGTACCAGCTTCCTGCCAAAATATTCAGCGCCTATCTCCTTTGTCAGGTCGTCCTCCGTAGGCCCCAGACCGCCGGTGGTTATTATTATGTCGGCTCTGTCAAAGGCGTTGTGCATGGCCTTTTTCATACGTTCGGGATTATCTCCGACAACGGTCTGCCAATATACGCCTATCCCAAGCTCTGCCAGTCCTCTCGAAATGAACTGGGCATTTGTATTAACAATGTCGCCTAAAAGTATCTCTGTCCCAACAGCAAGTATTTCCGCATTCATTCAAACCGCCTCCGAATCAGTTTTTAAGAACTCCGATATTTTTAACTATATAGTCAACACCAGATATTACTGTGAATACTGTAGCAAGAATTATAAGTATATTTCCCAATATCCCGCCTATTCCAAGCAGTACGATTATTATCATAGCCATCTGTGTGACAGTCTTTATTTTTCCCCACCAGCTGGCGGCGATAACAAGTCCGCCCTCGGCGGCAATAAGCCTGAAGCCTGTAATTATAAACTCACGGCTGATAATAATTATAACGATCCACGCCGGAAGCATACCAAGCTCTATCATACAGATAAGAGCGGAGGAAACAAGCAGCTTGTCCGCCAGCGGATCCATAAACTTTCCGAAGTTTGTCACAAGGTTATATTTTCTTGCTATATGTCCGTCCAGATAGTCGGTGAACGAAGCCACGCAGAAAATAACCACCGCTATATAGCGGCTGGCCGGTTCCGGTATCAGTCCGGTCATAAGCACCACTATAAACACCGGTATAAGTATAACTCTGAACATTGTAAGTTTGTTTGGCAAATTCATGGGCATTAGTAAACAGCCTCCCCTATAAGATCATAATCGCTCGTCTCATCTATTCTTACGTCGGCGAAATCCCCCGACATTATCTCGTAATCGCTTTTGAAGAACACTATGCCGTCAATATCAGGCGCGTCTGACTGGCTCCTTCCGCAGTAAACATCCTCCTCGGGTATCTTGCCATCGACGATAACTTTTATTGTTTTTCCGAGCATGGCGGCGCATTTCTCGGCGGAAATAGTTTTCTGAAGCTCCATTATATAGTTCTTGCGCTCCTCCTTCACTTCCTCGTCGATCTGGTCATTCATTTCGGCCGCCGGAGTTCCCTCCTCCTGGGAATAGGTGAACACGCCGAGCTTCTCAAACCTAAGCTCCGATACGAAATCCACAAGCTCCCCAAATTCTTCCTCGGTTTCACCCGGAAAGCCGGTTATTATGGTCGTCCTTATACAGATATCAGGCATCGCCCTTCTCAGCGCCCCTATCCTCTCTGTTATCAGCGCCCTCGAAGTCCTTCGGCCCATTCTTTTCAGAACGCTGTCACTTCCGTGCTGTATAGGTATGTCAATATATTTGCATATTTTGTTTTCCTCAGCCATCGTCTGTATCGTTTCATCGGTAAGCGTTTCGGCATAACAGTAAAGCAGCTTTATCCATTCTATGCCTTCCACCTGACACAGCTTTTTTAACAGTTCATGCAGCATTGGCTTTCCGTAAAGGTCTCTGCCATATATCGACGTGTCCTGCGCTACAACGAGCAGCTCCTTAACTCCGGCCCGGGCAAGCTGTTTTGTTTCCTCCACAAGGCTGTCCATTGTTCTGGAGCGGTGTCTGCCCCTCATCTTGGGAATCACGCAGTAGGTACAGTGATTGTCACAGCCCTCCGAAATTTTCAGATACGCGTAATGTCCGGCTGTTGATATTATTCTTTTTCCGGCGTTAGCTTCGTCCATTTTGTCATCAATGGCCTTCATGCAGTGTATCCCGCTTTCACCGGCAAGTATCCTGTCGGCTATATCGGCTATGCCCTCATAGGCTGTCGTTCCCACAACGGCATCGACCTCGGGCATTTCATCGAAGATCTCATTTTCGTATCTCTGGGCAAGACAGCCGGCCACAACGATACCCTTACATCTTCCCGTTTTTTTATATTCAGCGGTCTCGAGTATCGTCTCGATGCTTTCCTCAAGGGCGTCCTTGATAAAACAGCAGGTGTTTACCACGATAATATCGGCCTGAGCCTCGTCGGAAACGGGACTGTAGCCCCTTTCCCTTAATATTCCAAGCATAACCTCACTGTCAACTCTGTTTTTATCACAGCCAAGTGAGATAAAGGCTATATTTTTATCCAAAAAAATACCTCCTAAAAAATTTATAGATATTTGCAGCTGTGCAAGCCGCGGGGTGCTTCTTTTTACGCTCTCCGATGTAAGCATCTTTATTTTGCGGCCCTACAGGTCGCAAGGGTTTTTTACACTCTCCGAGTGTGGGAGACTTTTTTGCGGCTGTACCAGTCGCAGGTCGTTCTTTTACACACTTGTAATCTCTAGGCTCACCATCGAATGTTTTGCACTCTCCGAGTAGGGAATTTCTTTTTGCGGCCTTGCAGGTCGCAAGGTGATTTTTCGGGGAAGGGGGCATCTCAGGGGTGGGGACGGCCG
>CAZBNY010000135.1:3417-5581 GCA_964493235.1 uncultured Lachnospiraceae bacterium | reverse complement strand
CTGAAAACGCAAGTTATGCAAGCCGAAGGTCGGCTAAGATACGAACGGCCCCGCTATTCGCTTGTCTCGTACTGCTCACTGCCGTTCGCATTACTTCGCAGCTCAAAGAAATTCGCGCTTCCTTCATCTGCCACAGGCAGCGGTCGCGCTCTTTCCCTTCCCCCTGCAACCCCCAACCCCTTATGTAACAGGGGGGACGTTGTTCCTAAAGACTTGCGGGCATAAATCGAAAAGTTGTATTCCACATCAACCTATTTATACAAAATTTTAGATTTACGCTTGGCCAATAGGAGAAAGGAGTCCAGAGGAAAGAGGTTTTCGGCCTGAGATAGTCCTCTTTCCTCTGGTCGTCGCCCAAGATGGGGTGCGCGAGGGGCTCTTCGGGCTTCGAAACTCCGAGATGAGCCCCTCGCAGCAGTAGCACTCGGAGAGTGCATAGCTTACGTTGGTGAGCCTAAAGCTTACGAGAGTGCAAGAAGAACACCTCGCGACTGGCACAGCCGCAAAGAAATCCACTTACATCGGAGAGTGTAAAAAACGCCTTGTGACCTGCAAGGCCGCAACTCCCATCACTTAAATAAGCGAATCCAACTGATTCTCCACATTCTCATCATCGGAGCTGTTATCTATTATAACTGCTCCAAGCTCTCTGTATTCTTCCCATGATTTCTGAGAGGCTATCCTGTTTCTCGCCTGCTCCTCCGTTATGGAGTCACGTTCCATTATCCTCTTTATCCTTACCTCGCTGTCGGCATAAACTACCCATATATCGTCACATATGTCGGTCAGTCCAGCCTCTGCCAGCATCGGCGCGTCAAGGACGATTGCCGTGTATTTGTCAGTCTGAGGACTTATTTCCTCTATAGTTTTCATTATTTCCATTCTGATGTATTTATGCGTGCAGGCATTGAGTATTTTCAGCTTTTCCCTGTCGGAAAATACTATATCCCCAAGCCTTCTCCTTACGATTTCTCCGTCCTCACCGAGTATTTCCGTTCCAAAGCGCTCCACAAGCTCGTCATAGGCCGGTCTGCCCCTGAGTATTATATCATGGGCAGTTTTATCCGTATCCATTACATAGGCGTGCCTTTTTCTCAGCATTTCAGAGACAAATCCCTTGCCGCTTCCCGTGCCGCCCGTAAGTCCTATTATCTTCATCTTTCTCACCTTATTTCGCCTCAAACCAGCTCTTTCCGATGTGTACGTCCACGTCCATAGGCACCTTCAGCGAGGCGGCGTTTTCCATTTCGTTTTTTAGTATTTCCTTGACCTGCGCCACCTCATTTTCGTCCGCCTCGATCAGCAGCTCGTCATGTACCTGAAGTATGAGCCTTGACTTCAGGTTTCTTTCCTTAAGAGCCTTATGCACGTTTATCATCGCTATCTTTATTATGTCAGCGGCGCTTCCCTGTATCGGCATATTCATGGCGACTCTCTCGCCGAATGCCCTTCTGACGAAGTTGCCCGAATTTATCTCAGGCACCGGCCTTCTCCTGCCGAATATCGTTCTGACATATCCGTCCTTCGCTGCGTTCTCAACAGTCGTGTCCATATACTTTTTTATATTCGGGTATTTGGCAAAATAGCCGTTGATATAGTCCTCCGCCATTTTCTTCGTGATTCCCAGATCCCTGCTGAGAGAGAACGCTCCCATGCCGTAGATTATTCCAAAATTCACAGCCTTGGCATTGCTTCTCTGCTTAGTCGTTACCTCGTCAAAGGGCGTATTGAACACCTGCGAGGCTGTCAGGCGGTGTATGTCCTGCCCCTCCTTAAAAGCATTTATAAGTGTGCTGTCATCAGCCATATGAGCCAGCACACGCAGCTCTATCTGTGAGTAGTCCGCGTCCACAAATACACAGCCCTCCTTCGGTATGAATACCTTTCTGAACTCCCTTCCAAGCTCGAGACGGACAGGGATATTCTGGAGATTGGGCTCTGTGGAGCTTATCCTTCCCGTTGCCGTTATTGTCTGATTGAATGTGGAGTATATCCTGCTGTCACTCTCATTTATTACGGCAAGAAGACCATCGGCATATGTGCTTTTCAGCTTCGCTATCTGTCTGTAGTAAAGTATTTTATCCACTATCGGGTTGTCATATCTCAGGCTTTCCAGCACCTCGGCAGCGGTGGAATATCCTGTCTTTGTCTTTTTTCCGCCGGG
>CAZBNY010000135.1:0-3407 GCA_964493235.1 uncultured Lachnospiraceae bacterium | reverse complement strand
TCACAACGGGAAGCCCCAGCTTTTCAAAAAGTATAACTCCAAGCTGCTTGGGTGAATTGATATTAAATTTCTCGCCGGCCATCTCGTATATTTCCTTTGATGTTTCCTCAATACTTTTCTCAAGGTTTTCCTGATATTTCAAAAGTGTCTCACGGTCAACCTTTATGCCGTATCTTTCCATATCGGCAAGAACGAATATGAGCGGCATCTCTATATCATAAAAAAGGGAAGTCTGTCCGTTTTCCTCAAGCTTCCGCTCCATGACAGGCTTGGCCCTGTAGATGACAGCTGCCTGTCTGGCCCCAAACTCCGACCTTTTTTCAGGCTCCAGGGCAAAAATACTTTCTTTTGCCTTGCCCTTGCCCAGTATCTCCTCCTCGGAGGGGCAAATTTCCTCCAAAAACTCGGCGGAAATATCATCATAGTTATAGCTGTCCCTCATTGGATTCAATACATATCCGGCAATAGCGGCGTCAAATACGAAGGGCGTCATCTCGACCCCATATTTTCTTAAAAGTCCAATGTCGCTCTTACCGTCAATAGCGATCTTTGGTATGTCTCCCGTAAAGAACGGCTCCGCGGCCTTCACAAGCTCATTATCCGTAAAGCCTTCGCTTGTTTCCGTCCAAGCCTCGACACCATCAGAGGCAAAGGCCATTCCCGCTATTTTATTGTTTTCCGAAAGTACAACATATGCCGTTTCTCCCTTAAGCTTTTTAATAAAGCATGAAACGTCCTCTCCGTCCTTCAGCACAAGTATCTCGCTTTTGCTGTCCTCACTTTCGGAGCCGACCCTTTCAAGCATACTTTTAAAGCCAAGACGCTTGAACAGACTGTAGGTCTCCGGCTTATACGGTCTTCCCGCCTTCATGTTCTCAAAATCGGCATCTACCGGAGCATTAGTATCTATCTCCACAAGCGCCCTTGAAAGTCTGGCCTGCTCGCAATAATCCCTCAAATTATCTGAAGCCTTTTTCGGCTTGACGGCGGCGTAATTCTCAATGGCGTTCTCCACAGACTTGTACTGCTGGATTATTTTCACAGCGGTTTTTTCGCCTATTCCCGGAACTCCGGGAACATTGTCGCCTGTGTCGCCCATCAGCGCCTTTACCTCTATAAACTCCGTAGGAGTGACGCCGTATTTTTCCTCGACCTCCGCCGGGCCATAGTTTTCGACCTCGGTTCTTCCTCTGATCGTCTTTGGTATCCTGACCGTTACCTTGTCCGAGCATATCTGCAAAAGATCCCTGTCGCCGGAAACAAGAGTTACGTCAAATCCCTTTTCCTCGCCCCTTCTGGCCAGTGTCCCCAGAATATCGTCGGCCTCATAGCCCTCCATCTCAAAACAGGCTATATTCATCGAGGCAAGCACCTCCTTAAGCAAAGGCATCTGCCCCCTAAGCTCCTCGGGCATACCCTTACGTGTGCCTTTGTAGTCCGGAAACATTTTATGCCTGAAGGTCGGCGCGTGCATATCAAAGGCTACTCCGACATAGTCCGGATTTTCCTCATCGAACAATTTAAAAAATATATTTAAAAACCCGTATACTCCGTTTGTGTATCTTCCCTCCGCGTCAGAAAGCAAGGGTATGCCGTAAAAAGCTCTGTTCACTATGCTGTTGCCGTCTATTATCATCAGTTTTTCAGGCATATTTTTGTCCTCCCTGTCATTGTTCCTATCGTATTTTTTAATTATAGCAAATTTTTTCTGTCACCGCATTAAATTTTTCTTAATTTATATGACTTCTTATATTCTGATTCGGTATGTATGCTATACTTTCAATATAATTTGTACTCAAAAGTAGGAATTATTATGAAAAAGCTGCTGTATATCATTGTTATGTCCGCTCTTATTATCTCGGGTTTCGCCTCATGCCCAAGCAACGCCTCTAATGAATGAAGGTAGCTTTTCAGAAATGACATCAAGGACAGTGTTTTAGGGTCCGCTTTGGCCTATTGCGAGGCTGACGGCTATATGCATTATGCTACGCTTTGAGATAACAAGGGCTTTTACAAAATCAACTCCGACAGTTCAGGCGTCATTTTAATACATGGCCTTGATGAGATAGACGCAAACTAAAGTACAGCCGAATACGATGACGGCAGTATCATATTCCGATTTAGACAGCTAAGCCAGACAGATGAAAGCGGCGAAACCGCCCCAACGATGTCCTACAGGCTTGATATTTCGGATAATTTCCTTAATTCATTATAAGACAAGGTAACAAACCGGATATTTTTCATATATTAGAGGTGTATATAATATCCGGAGGAAATAAATGAAAAAAATTTTTTCAATAATCACGGCCGCTGTATTGTCCGTCGGACTTTTGGGCGGCTGCGCTTCAGGCGACAGCGGTGAGCTGACAAAGGTACGTCTTAACGAGGTCGTACATTCGGTATTCTACGCACCGCAGTATGTGGCGTTGGCAAACGGCTACTTTGAGGAGCAGGGCCTTGAGATCGAAATGTCGGTGGGACAGGGCGCTGACAAGAGCATGACCGCCCTTCTTTCTGACTCGGCCGACATCGCTCTTCTTGGCACTGAGGCCGGCATTTACATTATCAACGAGGGCAAGGAAGGCGAAATAAAAACATTTGCCCAGCTTACCCAGAGAGCCGGAAACTTCCTCGTATCAAGGGACGCCGAGCCTGATTTTAAATGGAGCGATCTAAAGGGCAAATCAATCATCGGCGGCAGAGCAGGCGGTATGCCGGAGCTTGTGCTGGAATACATTTTGAAGGAAAAGGGGCTTGAAACAGGTACAGATGTGGAAATAATAAACAATATATCATTCGAGTCCACATCAGGGGCCTTTGCGGCCGATGTCGGCGACTACACTGTTGAGTTTGAGCCGACCGCTACATCTTTGGAACAGCAGGGCATAGGCCATGTTGTCGCGTCTCTGGGCACGGAATCCGGATATATTCCCTACACCGTATACATGGCAACAACAGATTATATAGAAAGCAATTCCGAAACCGTGCAGAAATTTACGAACGCAATTTATAAAGGGCAGCAGTGGGTAGACAATCACAGTTCGGATGAGATCGCCGCGGTCATACAGCCGTATTTCACCGAAAGCGATGTTGAAACTCTTACGAGTATCATCGAGCGCTACAAAGAACAGGAAACATGGAAAAGCGATCCAACCTACACAGAAGAAAGCCTTGAGCTTTTCGAGGACATCATGGAGGACGGCGGCGAGCTTTCAAAGAGAGTAACGTTTGAAAGCCTTGTAGACAACAGCTTTGCTCAAAAGGCGATAGAGATGGTCTCTAAGTAGATTTTTCTTTTTCTTAAGAATCAGCTTCTTTTTGCGGCTGTACCAGTCGCGAGGTGCTTTTTACGCTCTCTGGGTGCGAGGCTGATTTTCAGGGGGAAGGGAAATCTCAGAGTTGCGAAC
>CAZBNY010000134.1:0-5673 GCA_964493235.1 uncultured Lachnospiraceae bacterium | reverse complement strand
GTCTTTGCAATGATTTCATGTTTACGGACGAATTCGTCTCTGAACTTTATAAAACAAATATAAAATGCGGCGTTGACTATATGGAATTCGGCTATAAGGCCAGCAAAAATATGTTCAGCAAAAGCGATTTCGGCAAATGGAAATTCTGCGACGAGGAGGATATCCGCTCAATTGTGGGAGACAATGTTTCGGATATGAAGATCTCTGTCATGGCCGATGTAGGAAGATGCGATTATAAAACAGACTTCCTTCCGAAGAACGAAAGCGTGATCGATATAGTCCGTGTCGCCTGCTATATACATCAGATCCCCGCGGCAATTGATATGATCGAGCATTTTCATAATCTTGGATATGAGACAAGCTGCAACATCATGGCTATTTCTCAGGCCAACCTTGACCAGGTAGACCAGGCCCTTAAGATGATATGCGCCTCAAGCGTTGACATCATTTACCTTGTTGACAGTTACGGCTCGCTTTATCCTGAGAACGCCTCAAGGCTTGCCCAGATCTATCTCGAGGCTGTTGAGGGTACCGGCAAGCAAGTTGGCTTCCACGCCCACAACAATCAGAATGTGGCCTTTGCCAATACTATTGAGACTATGTCATACGGTATCTCATATCTTGACGCCACGGTTCAGGGCATGGGACGAGGCGCCGGCAACTGCTCAATGGAGCTGCTTCTGGGTTTTCTGAAAAACCCTAAATATAATCTCTATCCTCTGCTTGGGTTCATCGAGAATTATATGCTTCCTCTGAAGGAGCAGGGCGTTGTTTGGGGTTATGACCTGCAATATATGTTTACGGGTCTGCTCAACCGTCACCCCCGTGAGGCCATCGACTTCACAAACAAAAAACGTAATGACTATTCCGAATTCTATAAGTCATTACTTGAGAATTTCTAAGTATCCACGCATGGAAATAATCCCATGCGTGTTTTTATTATGGCTGAAACGAATATACAATGTCATTTGTCTGTTTAAGCTCGAAAATGCTTTGTTTTATTAATTTTTGGCGTTTAATTCGGTTTTTTCGCAAAATAAAAGGCGCGGTTTCCGCGCCTTTTGGGTCGTTAAGGTGTTGTTTCATTTGATGTTCCGTCACTGATTTGTGTAGAGGTAACGGTGATAGAATACGTTCCTGTCACTTCTTTTCCATTTATCGTTGCTTTAGCTGTAATATCGGCTGTTCCGGCCGCAACTCCGGTTACAGTACCATTATTTACAGTAGCTATGTCTGTATTACTGCTGGTCCATGTGAAGGTTAGAACTGATGTTTGTGTCGGATCTACTGATGCGGATAACTGTATCGTTCCACCTGCCTCAACTGTATTAGTTCCGCTAATAGATATAGTATAATCTTTAACGGTTACAGTACAAGTCGCTGTTTTATTTCCGTCTGCTGTCGTCGCTGTTATTATAGCTGTACCGGCGCTAACCGCGGTCACCGTTCCATTATTAACTGTCGCTACACTTTCATTACTTGTTGTCCATGTCACTGTTTTGTCTGTCGCATTCTCGGGCGATACTGTAGCTGCAAGTGATCCTGTACTTCCGCCAACTGTAAGTTCAAGCGTTGTCGGTGTTACGCTTACACTATCTACCGCAACTGTCTTCGCAGTTACATCTACTGTGCAGATTGCCTCTTTATCACCGGCTTTAGCTGTTATTGTCGCTGTTCCGGCGCTAACTGCTGTTACTGCTCCATTATCAACTGTCGCTACACTTCCATTACTTGTCGTCCATGTCACTGTTTTGTCTGTTGCATTGTCAGGTGCTACTGTAGCTGTAAGAGTCGCTGTTTTATTGTTTTCATCATCGTAGATCAAATTTAAAGTATTTTGTGAAAGTGTAATGCTGCTTACATCAACATTATTAACAGTCACTGCGCAAGTAGCTGTTTTACCGCCATCTTCTGTAGTAACAGTAATTGTAGCCGTTCCTGCCTTAACGCCGGTTACAGTTCCATTTTCGTCAACAGTAGCTACACTTGCGTCACTTGTTTTCCATGTTATATTCTTGTTTGTAGCATCTGTAGGAGCCAATGTGGCTGTAAGCTGTGTTGCCGCGCCTACAGAAATTGTTGCTGTTGTATTATCTAATGTAACTCCTGTTACCGATACTGTCTTAGGATTTACCGTTACCGTACACGTTGCACTCTTTCCATCAGCTGTAGCCGTAATTGTAGCTGTTCCGGCGCTAACTGCGGTCACTGCTCCATTATCAACTGTCGCTACACTTCCATTACTTGTCGTCCATGTCACTGTTTTGTCTGTTGCATTGTCAGGTGCTACTGTGGCTGTAAGTGTCTCTTCTCCATCAACCTGTAATGTGAGAGCCGTTTTATTAAGTGTCACGCTTGTAACCTTTACAGTTATATTAGGTCCAATAGTAGTTGATGCGCTGCCGGCTATCTTGTTGATCGTTCCGCTACCGCTTACAGTAGTTGCTTTGTTTGCTGTAAGAGTGCCTACAGTTCCGTTGACGGTAAGCTTGGTATTTTTTGTCTCCACCGTAAGATTTGTAACTGTAATATTTTTTTCAATTTCTACTTCTTCGTCTGTATTTACTCTTACATTCTTTATCGTTCCGCTGCCTTTGATTACAGCACCGTTTTTCTCGATATATAATGTGCCTTTAAAATCACTTGCGCTGTCACTGTCAAAGTCTAATCCAACCGGAGTATTCCCATAATTTTTTCTCGCATATATATTTCCTTCAATTACACAATCTTCAAAATCTATAGAGTTTTGACCGCCGCCATATATATAAACATTACCCTTTACTGTAACATTTTTTAAAGTAACACTGCTGTTTTTAACATCTTCATGAATCGTAAGATTTCCATAAATAGTAGTTCCGTTAAGTGTTACATCATCTGCCTTAATGATTACATCGTCATATTTACCGTTTTTTATTGTCTTATCATCTTTCGTCACCGTCAAATCATCATACTTCGAGCTGCTTGAGCTTGACGAAGATGAATTTGAGTATGTCGGCTTATCCGCGCCGTTCTTTGTCTTCACCGTATCGGGCTTAATGCTTGACGTTACTCCGCTGACATAGACCGTCATTGTGTCAATGTCGCCCTTGCCCGTAATTTTTATTTTGTCGTAAATATACATATTGTCAACTTCGGCGCTGCTGAAACTTACGGTCGCTCTGTCGGCATTCTTCGTGGCCGTGAATGTTTCGATCTCTGTTCCCGAAAGGAGCTTGATATTGGTCTCGGCGTCCAGCTCAAAGTTTATTATCTCGGCGTCTATCGAAATAGTTCCCGAAAGCTCATTGTCAACAACTACATCTGTGAAGCCGTCTCCGACAATCTTGCCGACCTTCTCAAAGGTTGTCTTTTTCACCTTTGTTTTGCCCTCGGCCTTGAAGGTCGCGCCGGTCTTATTCATCACAAGCTCATTGATATCGCAGTCATCGGCCGTTATCGTTCCGCCGCCCTTTACGATAAGACTTCCCTCAACCGTTACGTCCTCAAGGCTTATGGATTTTGACGAAAGGTTGCTGGAAATTATCAGGTCGCCGGTGATGACCATATCCTTGAGAGATGTTTTCTCAAGCGTATAGTCCTCTTTCTTTGTGCTTGTATTATTGTTTGTATTGTTATTCGTATTATCAGTACCGTTTGTATCATAGTTCAGTACGTTGTTGAGAGCGACAACCGTTTCGGCCCTTGTCATAACTCTGTCGGCCTTAAATCCTCCGTCGGGATAGCCTGCCATAAGTCCGGCCTTTGACACCGCTCCGATATATCCCGTCGCCCATGCCGGCATACTGCTGTAGTCGGTGTATCTTTCCGCCCCTGTGCTGTCCGTCCCAAGGCCGAGTATCTGGGCGATCATTACAGCCGCCTCCTGCCTTCTTACCGGATCGTTAGGTCTGAAAGAGCCGTCGGAGTCTCCCTTGACATATCCGGCCGCGATACCCTTCATAATTTCGTCATAGCCCCAGAATGAGGAGCTTACGTCGCTGAAATACGCCGTTCCCTTCTTGCTGTAGCCCATTGCCTTGTTTACAAGCACAACAAATTCTGCCCTTGTTATAGAATTATCCGGCTTAAAAGTTCCGTCAGGATATCCGGTGATATATCCGTTATCTGTCCATTTCGTAATCGTTGATTGCGCCCAGTGTCCGTTTATATCATTAGGCGCCGCGAAAGCCGCGGTACTCATAGCCATTGAAAGCGTGACCGCTGCCGCTATGGTAATGCCCCTTTTCTTATTCATACTTCACACCTCCATGTGATAAATCATTATAAATACGTATTGCTATAATTATAATTTATCCTGTTTTGGTAAATTCCACAACTGATTTTATATATTAGTAAGAATTCTTAAGTAAAATTTAATATTTAGGTCAAAATATTCCAAATTATTCTTGATTTTTTATGTTATTTTATTCTTTATACTACTATTAGACTAGCAATTAAGCTGAAAAGTTTCAAAAAAGGAGAAAATCCGTTTCCGGAATTTCTCCTTTTTGTACTATCAGTCCCGCAGGCTCTTGATCAGTCTGAATATCTGTGTTGAAGCCTTCTTTATATTTTTAACGGCGACCTCGTTATCCATCGCCTCCTCAAGCGGCATGGCCTTGTCGATCACAGGGAAAATGGCGTCGATCCCCTTGTCGTTGCAAAGGTAAGCGTCATCGGTAACACAGCCGGCTATTCCGATCACCTTAGCGCCGGCCTTCTTCGCCCTGGCGGCAACTCCGGCAGGAGCCTTTCCCATAGCCGTCTGGCTGTCTATCCTTCCTTCGCCGGTCACAACGAAATCGGCGTTTTCGAGTGCTTTGTCTATACCTATCTCGTCCAAGACTATCTCAACGCCGGGTTTAAGCTGTCCGCCCAAGTATGCCCTGAAGGCATATCCCAATCCGCCGGCGGCTCCGCTTCCCTCGTCATCAGCGCAGTCCGCGCCGAGCTTATTTTTAGTCACCTCGGCAAAATTTCCGAGCGCCTTATCAAGGAAAAATACGATCTCGGGCGTTGCCCCTTTCTGAGGTCCGTATATGTAGGAGGCTCCACGCTCGCCGCAAAGGGGATTGTCCACGTCGCAGGCGATGTTGAATACACATTCCTTAAGCTCGTCCAAGACTCCGCTTACGTCTATATCGGCAATATCAGCGACATATTTACCGCCTCTTTCAACCTCTTTTCCTTCCTTGTCCAGGAATTTAAATCCCAATGACTGGAGCATACCGACTCCGCCGTCATTAGTAGCACTTCCGCCAAGCCCTATTATGAATTCTCTACAGCCTCTTTTTATGGCGTCCTTTATCATATCTCCGACTCCGTAGGAGGTAGTATAGAGAGGATTTCTCTTTTCGGAGGGAACAAACGGAAGGCCGGAGGACGACGCCATTTCAATAATGGCCGTTTTGCCAAGCATTCCGTAAAGGCACTTCCTGATTTCTCCCAGAGGGCCAACAGCCTCGGTCTCTATCATTTCGCCGCCCATACCGTATACAAGCGTTTCAACCGTTCCCTCTCCGCCGTCAGCCAGCGGCATAACTATTACCTCGGCATCGGGATAAACGTTTAAAACCGCCTCTTTCACGGCGTTTCCCGCCTGCATGGACGAAACGCTGCCCTTAAATGAATCAATTGCCACTACGACCTTCATAAAGTACCTCCTTCATTTAGTTTAATAATATTTTCTCTATA
>CAZBNY010000133.1:0-5696 GCA_964493235.1 uncultured Lachnospiraceae bacterium | reverse complement strand
AAATCAGATGTTCCCTATATTTGAAATACATAAAATAAATAGCGCACTTTACTTGACTACTACACTAAAGTGTGCTATATTTGTTCCATTAAAAACCGGGAGATAGTAAAATGAGTGAAAAGAAATATATAAACAACGATGAGGAAGCTATACTGCGCTTCAAAAATCTTTATAAGCAATTCGGCTACAAGCAGTATAAGATGAGCAAGTTCGAGGAGTATGACCTTTACGCCGAGAACAAAAATTTTCTGCCCAACAGCAATATAATCACTTTTACCGACCTTAACGGAAAGCTGATGGCGTTAAAGCCTGACGTAACTCTCTCCATTGCTAAAAACGTGAAGGAGACTGCGGGAACGCAAAAGGTATATTACAGCGAGAATGTATACCGCGCGAGGAAGGACGGCAACGAGTTCAAGGAAATAATGCAGACCGGACTTGAGTGCATGGGCGACATTGATCTTTACTCAATGGGAGAGGTACTTATTCTCGCCGCTAAAAGTCTTGAGCTTATTTCGGACAATTACATACTCGACATTTCCCATACGGGTTTTGTCACAGAGCTGTTTAAGGATATTCCCGAAAATAAAAGAGAGGTGCTTTTAAGTTTCGTCAGCGCTAAAAACTCAATTGGAATAAAGCGGGCCTGCGCGGAGTTCGGCCTTGGGGTAAGTCTGACAGAGAAGGCAGTGAAGCTGGCGTCGTTGTACGGCCCCTTTGATAAGGTAACAGCGGAGCTTAAAAAGCTAAGCATAAATAACAGCACAGACGCAGTGATCGATGAGCTAGAGGGTATATATGAAATGCTTAAGGTATGCGGCTGTGATAAAAATATAAACATTGATTTCTCTATCATAAACGACATGAGCTATTATAACGGCATAGTATTCAAGGGATATGTAGCCGGAATACCGACAAATATACTTTCCGGCGGAAGATATGACAAGCTCCTCCAAAAGCTTGGCAAAAACGCCGGAGCTATCGGCTTTGCCCTCTATCTCGATATGCTTGACTGGCTCAATTACGAGGCTGAGGAATATGACGCCGATGTACTGATAGTCAATGATAATTCTCCGTCAGCGTCCGTTATAGCTGAAAATGTCATAAAAATAGTTTCGAGCGGAGAGAGTGTATCGGTGCTTGGAAAAATACCGCCTAACGGAAAATATAAAAGAATTGTCCGTATAACCGAAAGGGGGCTTGAAGACGTTGAAGCAGTGGATTGATGTGGCCCTTCCTAAAGGACGTCTTGGAGAAAATGTATATAAGATATTCGACGAGGCCGGATATAGCTGCCCGTCGATTTTAGAGACAAACAGAAAGCTTATTTTTGAGAATGAGGAAAACAGAGTAAGGTATTTTTGGGTAAAGCCATCTGACGTTGCTATCTACGTCGAGAGGGGCGCGGCAGACATAGGCGTCGCCGGTAAGGACATACTTCTTGAGTATGAGCCTGATGTATTCGAGCTTGCTGACCTCAATATGGGCAAATGCCGTATGTGTGTGGCAGGAAACAAGGGCTTCAGGGACAACACCGCCAGAACGCTGAGGGTAGCGACTAAGTTCCCCAATATAGCCAAGGCCTATTATGCCGAAAAGAGCCGTCAGATAGATATAATAAAGCTAAACGGCTCCATAGAGCTGGCGCCGATACTTAAAATGAGCGATGTAATAGTCGATATAGTTGAAACGGGAACAACGCTTAGGGAGAATAACCTTGAGGTCCTCGAGGAAATACTTCCCATAAGCGCCAGACTCATTTCAAATAAAGTAAGCTATAAATTCAAAAACAATGAGATCATGGGAATATGCGACAGAATAAATGAGATATGTAATGTTCGGGGTGACAACTGATGATTAAGATAATGGAGTATTCCAAAACAAGCAATGATGAGATATTTGCCAGAGGTATGACTGCTACAGGTGTGGAGGATATAGTTGCAGGCATAATCGCCGATGTAAAAGAGAATAAGGATAAGGCCCTTCACAAATATTGCGAAAAATTCGATAATACAGTTACCGATAATCTTGAGGTGACAGAGGACGAGGTAAATGAAGCCTTTGCCGCTGTTGACCCTCATTTCACAGAGGTAATAAAGAAGGCCAGGGAAAATATTTACGATTATCATAAGCATCAGGTAAGAAACAGCTTCGTTATCGCCGAAAAGGACGGGGTTGTACTCGGGCAGAAGGTCACGCCGCTTGCCAGAGCCGGAATATATGTGCCCGGCGGTACGGCAGCATATCCCTCAACGGTGCTGATGAACATAATCCCTGCGAAAATAGCGGGTGTAGGGGAAATAGTTATGACTTCACCGGCGAAGGACGGAAAAATAAACCCCGTAATTCTTGCCGCCGCCAAAATAGCCGGAGCAGACAGGATATTTAAGGTCGGCGGAGCGCAGGCTATAGCCGCTCTCGCCTACGGTACGGAGACTATACCGAAGGTCGATAAAATAGTAGGTCCCGGCAACGCCTTTGTGGCCGAGGCCAAAAAGCAGGTGTTCGGCTTAGTTGACATAGATATGATAGCCGGCCCCAGCGAAATACTTGTGATAGCTGACGGAACCTGCGATCCTAAAGTTGTAGCGGCAGATATGCTTTCACAGGCCGAGCATGATAAGCTGGCCAGCGCAGTGCTTGTCACCGACAGCAGAGAGCTTGCCGAAAAAACAGCCGCCGAGATAGACCGACAGCTTTCGCTTCTTCCCAGAGAGGAGATAGCGAGACCGTCAATTGAAAATAACGGAAAAATAATTATCGCCGACTCCATTTTGCAGGCGATCGAGATAGCAAACGAAATAGCTCCCGAGCATCTTGAGCTTTGTGTTGATGATCCCTTTGACTACCTTGACAGGATCAAAAATGCCGGTTCCATATTCCTCGGAAAGAACTGCCCCGAGGCCCTTGGAGATTATTTCGCCGGTCCCAACCATACGCTGCCGACCAGTGGAACGGCTAAATTCTCAAGTCCGCTGTCAGTGGACGACTTTGTGAAGAAATCAGCCTTTACCTATTATACCGGAGAGGCTCTTTCAAAGGTATGCGACGACATAGCTTATTTTGCCGAGAAAGAGGGATTAAGCGGACATGCCCGTTCTGCTCTTGTAAGATTTGATAAGGCAGGCATTTAAGGAGGATAGGCGTATGAGCAGATTTATGAATGAAAAATACGCGAGGCTTGAGGAATATGTCCCGGGGGAACAGCCCACCGACATGAAGTATATAAAGCTCAATACCAATGAGTCGCCTTTTCCTCCGTCTCCGGCGGTTGCCGAGGCCGTGTCGAGGGCGGAGATAGATAAGCTGGAGCTTTATCCCGACCCTGAATGCAAGGCTCTTGTTAAAAGACTTGCGGAGACCTATGGCTTTGCGGAGGAAAACATATTTGTCGGCAATGGCTCCGACGAGGTCCTTAACTTCGCTTTTATGGCGTTTTGTCAGGACGGCGCGGCCTTTGCGGATATTACATACGGCTTTTATGAGGTTTTTGCCCAGCTCCACGGCATCGACGCAAAGGTCATTCCGCTCAAGGACGATTTCTCCATATGCCCTGATGAATACAAGGGGCTTAACAGAGCGATATTTATAGCCAATCCCAACGCGCCTACGGGTATGAGCCTGACGGTCGATGAGATAGAGGAAATAGTTAAGGCCAATCCTAATAATGTTGTCGTTATTGACGAGGCGTATGTTGATTTTGGCGGAAGCAGCGCGGCGGAGCTGGTTAGAAAATATGACAATATACTCATAGTAATGACCTACTCCAAGTCACGCTCGCTGGCGGGCGGCCGTCTCGGATTTTCGATAGGCTCAAGGGAGCTTACGGCGGATTTGCGAAAAATAAAATATTCCACAAATCCATACAATATAAACCGTCTTACGCTGCTGGCGGGTGAGGCTTGTCTGAACGACGCTGAATATTATAAAAATAATTGTCTTAAAATAATAGAAAACAGAGAATATACAACAGCGGAGCTTATAAAAATGGGTTTTGCGGTCCTTCCGTCAAAGACAAACTTTATTTTCGCCAAATGTGATAAAATTGACGGCGGGAAACTGTATAAGGAATTAAAGAAAAACGGAATACTTGTCCGCCACTTTACCAAGGAAAGAATAAAGGACTATATAAGGATAACAATAGGAACAAGGGAGCAGATGGACGCTTTTCTGAAAGAGGTCAGACGCATAATTGAAAGTAAGGAGTTGAGATAATGAGGATTGCAGAAATAGCTAGAAAGACCGCTGAGACGGATATTTATCTCAGCCTTAATATTGACGGAACGGGAAAAAGCGAAATAAATACAGGCGTAGGGTTCCTTGACCATATGCTTACTCTTTTCTCACGCCACGGCAGATTTGACCTTGACGTAAGCTGTAGGGGAGACGTGGACGTGGACGACCACCACAGTGTTGAGGACATAGGCATTTGCTTAGGAAAAGCCTTTGCGAAAGCCCTCGGTGATATGAAGGGCATAAAACGCTACGGTGATATAATACTTCCGATGGACGAGGCGCTTATTATGTGCGCCGTTGACATCAGCGGAAGGGCGTATCTCGGCTACGGACTGGATATACCGACGGAGAAGGTCGGTACATTTGATACGGAGCTTACTGAGGAGTTTTTATACGCCTTTGTGAGAAATTTTCCTGTCAGTCTCCATGTAAAACAGCTTGACGGAAAAAATTCACATCATATAATAGAAGGTACATTCAAGGCTCTTGGCAGAGTCCTTGATAAGGCAACAGAGATAGATAAAAGGTTCGCCGACGAGATACCATCTACAAAGGGAGTGCTTTGATGATTGCGATAATTGACTACGGAGTGGGGAACCTGTTTTCGCTTAAAAGTTCCTTTGCCTTTATAGACAAGGAGGCTGTGGTGACTGGCGACCCTAAGATTGTAGACGAATGCGACAGAATTATTCTGCCCGGGGTCGGGGCCTTCGGTGACGCCGCCGAAAAGCTAAGGAAAACAGGTCTTGATAAGATAGTTAAGGAGCAGGCCAAAAAGAGCAAGCCAATACTTGGAATATGCTTGGGTATGCAGCTTCTTTTTGAGAAAAGCTATGAGTATGGTGAGCATGAGGGACTTGGCCTTATTAAGGGCAGTGTTAAGCCGATAGCCGACGTGATACCTAAGGATTACAAAATACCTCATATCGGCTGGAACGCCCTTGTTTTTCCCGAGGGCAGGGAAAAAAGCAGGCTCTATAAATATACAAATGAGGGAGACTGCGTTTACTTTGTGCATTCCTTCTACGCGGCCGACTGCCGTGAGAATGTTACCGCCGACGCTGAGTACGGCGCTATGCTGACGGCTTCGGTAGAAAACAAAAATGTTTACGGAACCCAGTTCCACCCTGAAAAAAGCGGAAATGTCGGACTTGGTATTTTAAAAGCGTTCTGCGAGATATAAAGGAGAAAACTATGTATATACTTCCAGCGATAGATTTATATAACGGCTCTGCCGTGCGCCTTTCAAAGGGCGATTACAACAAAATGACCGTCTACAGCAATGACCCGCCTGAGTTTGCCGAGAAATTTCAGCAAAGCGGCGCGGAATATCTCCATGTTGTTGATCTTGAGGGCGCAAAGGACGGTACTACTGCGAATTTTGACACCGTCAAGGCCATAATCGACAAAACCGATATGAAGGTGGAGATAGGCGGCGGCATAAGAAACGATGCGGTGAT
>CAZBNY010000132.1:0-5718 GCA_964493235.1 uncultured Lachnospiraceae bacterium | reverse complement strand
CTATATCATAACACCGCTGTTGATCTCTGTCAATAGCGTATCAAAACTTTTACATAGCGTTGCGCCACGGATATTTCTCTACAACGCGAACAGGCTCCACCGCGTCTACCGTGAGTTCACAATGGATTTCTTCAGCATGGACTTAAATACTCTGCCGAAGAATACTTACTCCCTGAAATTCAGCCGCCAGCCGTTCCATCATCGGCTATATCTCTTAATCCCCGGCTGAAAGTATATTGATGTCCATTTTCACCGCTTGCTGACTCGCAAAAAAACAGACGGTAGAATTCACTTCCACCGCCTTACATTCACTGAAATTCGTTATAGTCCGAAAAGGGAGCTTTCCCGCTCAGTTCCACCGGCAAATACGAAAATTTCAACTTGATTATTTATAATAGGTAAACTCCATATCGTATACCCTTACCGTGTCGCCCTCTTTTATTCCCTTTTCCTCAAGGGCGGCGATGATACCCTTCTCCCTCAGATACTTCTGGAAGAAGGCAAAGCCCTTCTCGGCCTCAAGGTTCGTATATCCCATCATCTTCTCGACGCCTGCTCCGGTGACAACATAATAGTTGCCGTCGAATATCTCTATCTCGAACGGCTCGTTTCCTGTACTTATGTCATCAAACTCATCATATTCCTCCTCGAATATGATGTCGTCGGGATAGTTTCTCAAAATCTCGCTTATCTCGTCGATAACCTCTGTCAGGCCCTTATTGGACGCCGCCGAGACAGCAATAACCTTGATCCCCTTCGGCTCAAACTCGGCCTTAAGTCTTTCGACATTTTCCTCGGAGCCGGGTATATCGGTCTTATTCGCCGCAATGACCTGCGGACGCTTCATAAGCTCCGGATTGTATTTATAAAGCTCGTCGTTTATCTTATGCACGTTCTCAACCGGATCATCGCCCTCAATGGCGGCCGCGTCAACGACGTGTATAAACGCCTTTGTCCT
This sequence comes from uncultured Lachnospiraceae bacterium, assembly GCA_964493235.1. Classification (GTDB taxonomy): domain Bacteria; phylum Bacillota; class Clostridia; order Lachnospirales; family Anaerotignaceae; genus Metalachnospira. Next base: position 4,760 of record CAZBNY010000132.1, on the reverse strand, counting down.
CTCAACATGGCGCAGGAATTCTATTCCCAGTCCAACGCCCTGACTCGCTCCCTCAACTATACCGGGAATATCGGCCAGCACGAAGTCGTCGCCTGTTTTGAGCTGCACTACGCCAAGGTTTGGCGAAAGAGTTGTGAAATGATAGTTGGCGATCTTCGGATTCGCGTTTGTTACCATTGACAGGAAGGTAGATTTGCCCACATTGGGGAAACCGATAAGTCCTACGTCGGCAATGAGCTTAAGCTCAAGAATAACGTCGTATTCCTTAGACTTCTGACCTCTTTCGGCGTATCTGGGCGCCTGTCTTGTGGGTGTAGCGAAATGCTGGTTACCTCTGCCGCCCTTGCCGCCCTTGATTATCACCTTTTCCTCGCCGTTTTTGGTTATGTCGGCCATTATTTTGTTGCTTTCGGCCTCTCTTATGACTGTTCCCTTCGGGACCTTTATAACAATGCTCTCGCCGTCCTTGCCGAAACGGTTCCTCTTGCCGCCTGCCTGTCCGGGCTCGGCCTTGAACATCCTTTTATATCTGAAATCCATCAGCGTATTCATATTTTCGTCGCCGACAAAAATGACACTGCCGCCCTTGCCGCCGTCGCCGCCGTCAGGTCCGCCGTGGGTAATATACTTTGCTCTGTAGAACGAAACGCAGCCGTCGCCGCCGTCGCCGCCCTTTATGTGGATCTTAACTCTGTCTACAAACATAAAACTCACCTCTTAGTCTATCCTGCCATAAGTTCACCAAAATTAATCATGCCGACTCTCTTTGGTCAGCTTAAGACAAAAGAAGGTTTCAAATGACCACATTTGAAACCTTCAAATTTTAATTATTCTGCGATTTCCACTACTTCGACGGGATAAACAGAAACCTGTTTCTTGTCTCTGCCCTTTCTTTCGTATTTAACACGACCGTCAATAAGCGCAAAGAGTGAATCGTTACCGCCAATACCTACGTTATTGCCGGGATGGATTTTTGTACCCCTCTGTGTATATAAGATATTTCCGGCTCTTACGACCTGACCGTCAGCACGTTTTGCGCCAAGTCTCTTTGACTTGGAGTCACGGCCGTTCTTTGTAGAACCCATACCTTTTTTATGAGCGAAAAGCTGAAGGTTTAATTTTAACATTTAGCGCACCTCCTCGTTTATCGATATATAGAAACCATATTCTTTTTCAATATCATTCAGACCGTTCACCATAGCCTTAAGTAAAAGCTGGGCGTCATGGTCTGCCCCTCCTTCCCCGGTCAAGGGAAGGCTGAAACTGAGATAGCCGCCTTTTTTCTCATCGGTCTCGCACTCAAATTTCTCCGAAGTAAACAGCTCGATAGAATTTATCGTGTTTATCGTAAGCACGGACACCGCTGAACATACGATGTCGCTGCCCTCCTTGGCGTAATCCGCGTGACCCTTAAGACGGAATCCCCAAATATCTCCTGCCTTATTACGAAATATATTTACTCGTATCATAATAATTAAAGAGCGATCGAATCGATCTTAAGCATTGTGTAGGGCTGTCTGTGGCCTTTTTTCTTATGGAAGCCTTTTTTGGATTTATACTTATAGATAATAACCTTTTTAGCCTTACCATCGCCAATAACAGTAGCAGCGACCTTAGCTCCTTCAACATAGGGAGCGCCTACAGAAATGCCGTCGTCACCTGATACAACAAGTACCTTATCAAAAGCGTAAGCTGTGCCTGCCTCAACTGCAAGCTTCTCAACCTTGATCACGTCACCCTCTGATACTTTGTACTGTTTTCCACCTGTCTCAATAATTGCGTACATATATACACCTCCTCGCAATTTACTCGCCGAATACGGTATCCGGACCCTTGTCCGAATTTTAAACCTCTTCGTGCGGCTGAACACACTCAATTATGTTATCACAGACTTTGTGTTTTGTCAACGATTAATATCAGAATTTCCGCCGAATTTCAGCTTTACCAGCTTTCCCACGGCTCCCATCGACTTATAGCAGGCCGCCAACATTTCTTTGAACTCGGCCTGTCTGCCGCCATAGGTGCCAATATTCTCTATTTTTTCCGCCAGCTCTTTGTATTTTTTGTCCGCCAGCATCGCTCTGCACGACTCCATAACGGCCTCTATACACTTCTCCGACCCATTTCCGCAGAAACCGGCGTAAATATCCGCCGCCTTATCATACATTGTCACCGCGTCGGAATACCTCTCCTGAAGCGCATACATTCCGGCGGCCTTCATAAGTATGTCGGCAAAATCAATAGTCTCGCCCTTTTCGCGCCTTACAAGAAGGGCGCTTTCGCTTAGATACTCGATCGCCCTTGTATATTCCCTGTCCTTGGCCGCTATTTCAGACGCTGTTTTCAGAAATCCCCTGTACTCGTCTATTGGCAGGTTCTCCCTCGCCTTGGCCTCCGCAAGACCCTTATCAAAGCTCTCGGCCGCTTTTTTGGAGTCTCCGCCTGCGGCATAGACCTCTCCCGTCAGGCAGAATATTTCGGCGGCGTACTTTACATATAGTCCGCTGTCCTTTGTCATTTTTTCCGAAAGCTTTTCCAGCCTTTGGGCGGCTCCGGCGAATTTGCCGCTCCTTATGAGCGCCTTCGCGGCCGTGATCCCGCTTTCAAAAAGCTCCTTGTCATTTGAGGCGTACTTGTCCGCCTCCTCCGCTCTTTCGGCGGCCTCCGGATATTTGCCGCAGCCGATGTCTGCCTTGGCGCAGGCCAAAAGCAGTCTGTAGGCGGTCTTCTTATCCTCCCTGTTTATTTCCGAGCATATTTTATCCAATATTTCGGCAGCCTGTCTGTGGTCTCCGCAGGCCTCCATCATCTCTCCATAGCCGCCCTTTTCCGCCGTAATCAGCTCGTCCAGCTCGCTTTGGCTCCTTGAGGCTATCCCCTCGGCCCTGAAAACTATTTCTTCGGCCTTTTTAGGAAAGCCCAGCGCATACTGGGTCTTGGCCTGCATAAACATCAGCTTTATAAGGCTTTCGTCTCCGCCGTCATATTTTCTGAACACCGATGAAGCCTTTTTCAGCTTGTCGGCGGCCTTTGTATACTTTCCGCCCAAATAAAGCGCCTCGCCGTAAGAATAAATACAATTCCGGTAAAGCATAGTGTCCGTTCCCATCATTTTTTCGGCTATCGCCTCGGCCTTTTCAAGGTAAGCCGCGGCCTTATCATATTCTTCCAGCCTGATCAGCAGCACCGCGCTGTCATACAGCGCCCTGGCGTATTTCGGGTGATGTTTGCCGTAGTTATTCGCGCGGTAGGCTATGAGACTGCCGCAAAACTCCTCGGTCTTGTCCTTTTCTCCTCTTTCGCAGCAGGACTCGGCCATAAGCCTTATATTCTCACCGTAGCCTCTCACGTTCAGTCCGCTTACCGTCCTTATCTCATTGCTCATTATCAGCGCCTGCATGAGGAATCCCTGCGCCTTTTCATAATCGCCTGTTTTCATACACAGCCTTCCAAGGCTTACAAGGGATTCCGCCACCTGCTCGTTTACCTCACCGAAGCTCTCCCGTTTAAGCTCCAGCGCCTTATTCTGTATTTCCGCCGCTTTGTCGTATTTTCCGATCTTTTCATATATTTCCGCAAGGCTCACCATAGTCCAGATATATTGAATATGCTTCTCGCCTACGGCCTTTTTCTTTATCTCAAGGGCCTCGTTGTGATATTTCACAGCCGCGTCAAAATCGCCCATAGCGCAGCTATCAACGCCAAGATTTGTTATCACATCGCCGTAGAAAACGTGATCCCTGCCAACCAGCTTTTCCACCAGAGAAAGTATTCTTTTATGGACCTCCATAGACTTATCGCTCTGTCCGTTTTTGCTGTAAATCAGCGCCAAATTGTTCAGGACAGCTATGAAATCCAAATGTCCGGTATCCATAAGTCTCTCCCTTATAGCTATGGCCTTTGCGTATATCTCGGCGGCCTTATCATATATTTCGCATTTTTGGTATACAAGTCCGGCATTCAGGTGATAGGTCATTTTGAAATAGCTGTCCTTATCGTTTTCGCCGTCGGCTATTCTGAAAGCCTTCTGGTATTCGTATCTCGCCCTCCGGTAATTTCCGTAACGGCGGCAGGCCTCGGCAATGCTTACGTGTACGTCCTCATATTCATGGGCAGGCAGATTCCTGATACCCTTCGCGCATTCTAACGCCTCAGTAAGGGTATCAATGGCCTCCTCATATTTCTCGCTGTCGGTCAGCATATTTCCGTAATTGTAAAGGCTTCTGAAATATTTTTCACTGTTTATGCCGTAGTTATCCTTCATATAGTCCCTTACGGTTTTCAGCATATCGCCGGCGCCGGCCTCATCGCCCATTGTGCTCAACAATATACCAAGGTTTGAGAGCGTCTCCATATAGCTCTCGCTCTCCTCGCCCAAAAGCTCCTTCTTAAGCTTTGCCGCCTCCCTATACAGCTCTTTGGCCTTTTCATTTATATGAACATCGTCATAGACGATTGCAAGGTTATTCAAGTCGTCGGCATATGATTCGGTATCGCAGGCATCATTTTCTTTATATATCTCGATTATCCTGTTGCCATCCTCAAGGGCCTCAATATATCGTTTGGAGTTATAATCCTCCTCAAAGTTTTTTCTCAGGTCGAGGATCTCTTTCAGATAATAGCTCATTTAATTTTCTCCTTTTGTTTTTCAGATACGGATCGCGAGTGCGGGGATTCTTTTTTCCTTCCTGTTCTAAAGCATATATTTATTTTGCGGCCTTGCAAGTCGCAGGGTGGTTACTCTCAGGGGGAAGGGAAAT
>CAZBNY010000131.1:0-5809 GCA_964493235.1 uncultured Lachnospiraceae bacterium | reverse complement strand
GTGTGCGGGGCGGAGTGATAGGAATTCTGGTTGGGTATGTCCTTTCATTTGGCGCGACTAAGATTATTGTTAGTATGCTTGGAGAGGAAATGACAGTATCCCCGTCATTCAGCGCAATTTGTATGTCTGTCGGTATTTCGGCCGGAATAGGTATACTGTTCGGATATATGCCGGCTAAAAAGGCCGCAAGGCTTAACCCGATCGACGCTTTAAGATATGACTGATCCGCCTTACGACGGATAAGATTAAAGGAGGATAACAATGAAAGGACTTAAGAGATTCGCGGGTCTGGCCTGTGCCGCCGTGATGTCCGTTTCGGCTCTTGTTACGCCGGTATACGCGGCTGACAGCCAGACGGCTATACAGACCGTGCAGGCCCTTGGAATAATCAACGGCGACGGCTCCGGAATGAACCTGACCTCAAACGTCACAAGGGCGGAATTCGTGAAGATGATGATTTCCGCGTCCGTGTATAAAGACGAGATGGGCACCGAGGCCGTAAGCTCACTTTATAAGGACGTTAAAAAGGACTATTGGGCCGTGGAATACATAAGGGTGGCCGTGCAGAACGGTTGGTTCGTAGGCTATTCCGACGGTACCTTCAGACCCAATAACAATATCAAATACGAGGAGGCGGCGACTGCCGTGCTTAAGCTGCTGGGATATGACCCGTCGAGCTTCGCGGGAGTTTTCCCCTCGGCTCAGATTTCTAAGTTTCAGGCGCTTGGCCTTGACGACGGCCTGACGCTCAGTAAGGGCCAGTACCTTACAAGAAACGACTGCGTATATATTTTCTACAACCTGCTTAAGGCTACTGCTGCCGACGGACAGGTATACGCCACAAAGCTTGGCTATACAGTGAACAGCTCGGGCGAGATCAACTATTCGTCGCTTGTATCGGGCGACCTCAAAGGCCCTTATGTATACGAGAGCGGAAGTATATTCTCGAACATTCCGTTTGCCGCGGCAGACGCTGTTATTTACAGAAACGGTGTCGTCAGCACGACATCTGCCGTTCAGCTTTACGACGTATATTATTACAATGTGGCCCTCAAGACGGTTTGGATTTACGCCAACAGTGTTACGGGAAGATATACGGCGGTTTCGCCTTCATCGGCAAATCCGGAGACGGCTACTGTAGCGGGCAATACGTACCAGCTTGAAAGCGCGGCGGCATATAAGCTCTCAGACCTTGGAAGCTATACTATCGGCGATATGGTAACTCTCCTTCTTGGCAAGGACGGCACTGTTGTTGACGTAGTATCTACATCACGCTTCAGCGGCAGCTTCGTGGGCGTTGTTTCGAGCATCGGCTCCGACTCATACATCAACGAGGCCGGCGCGAGAATAATAGAGAGCGTCGTAAACGTGACCTGCACAGACGGCGTGGTAAGAAGCTATCAGGCCGATACCGATAAATTCAAGGTGGGAGACATTGTTTCCATCACCTTCGACGGACAGAACAATACGGTTCAGAAGCAGGCAGTCAAGAGGATAAACGGAACCTTCAACTCTGACGGAACGAAGCTGGGAACGCACCCCGTAGCGTCCGTATGCAACATCATCAACGTAAATCAGGATTATTCGGCTGCTGTCACCTACACGGCTAAACTGGCCGGCAAGGAGATACTCAGCGACAACGTATTGTACTATGTGACAAACGGCAGCGGAGAGATAACAGACCTTATCCTTTACGATGTGACAAGCGACGGAAAACAGTTCGGTATAGTTGTGAGCAAGGAAGAAATATACGGCGACGACGGAATGGCCGAAGAGCCTACAGCTACTATCTACAACTATATTATCAACGGCCAGGCGGGAACGGCGACTGTTTCCGGCAACGACTTCGGCGGAGACAGCGGAGCGGCGTACTTCCAGTTCAGGAACAACGACCTTATCTATGTCGGACGACTCAGTGGAATTTCGCTCACTAACATCAGCTACGGCACGGCTTCCGGCGGCAGTAAGAAGTATGACGTGAGCGAGGACGTACAGTGCTACGTCAAGACCGGACCCAAGCAGTACGAGCAGACAAATCTGGCTACGGCCATGAACACGAGCAAGTACAACGTGACGGGATATACCTACGGAAACGAGGTAGTGCTGATAGTTCTGACCGAGAGATAAATTTCGGCTTAAGCTTAATACAGTAAATTGGACAGCGATGGAAATAATTCCATCGCTGTTTATGTTTGCCCGTTTTAAGTTAGCTCGTAACAGTTGTGCAGGTGAACGCCTTGCTTTGCGACGCCTAAAATAAGGTATATAAGTTAATTTCAGGATAAAAACCGGAAATGAGTGAGGAATTCATTTTCTTGCCTGAGCTATACCTGAAATTGGCCGTAACCTGACCATTAAAAGTTTCTACGTAACTTTTCATTTACATACTATAAGATAAGCCGAAAATGGGCGTGGAATTCATTTTCTCGCCTGAGTTTTACTTGATATTAGCCGTAACCTGATCATTAAAAGTTTCTCGAAACTTTTAATGGTAATCATCGACAATCAAGTTGAAATCGCGGATTTCAACTTAAAGCCTCCGGCTTAAAAAATGCACATGAAAAATCCTATTTTGAGGCAGAATAAATACGAGTTAAACAAAATTGAAAAATCGTTCGATTTTGAGTATAATATGGTTGACAACGGCGGACAAAATCTGATAATATTTGTTAAATTTAATATTAGTGAAATATTATTAAGTGAAAGATTTAGAGAAAGGGACAGAAGACATGAACAAAATTATTAAAGAGGGACTTACTTTTGACGACGTGCTTCTTATTCCTGCAAGAAGTACCGTTCTTCCCAAAGAGGTAGATCTTACCACAAGACTCACAAATAAAATTACACTCAATGCGCCGATTATGAGCGCGGGCATGGACACGGTCACAGAGTCCAAAATGGCGATAGCTATGGCCAGACAGGGCGGAATCGGCATAATACATAAAAATATGTCAATCGAAAAACAGGCCGAGGAAGTAGACAGAGTAAAACGCTCGGAGAACGGCGTAATCACAGATCCATTTTTCTTATCAGAAGATCACTATTTATATGACGCGGTAGCGCTTATGGAAAAATTCCGTATTTCAGGAGTTCCCATCACAAGAGACGGAAAGCTTGTCGGCATTATCACGAACAGAGATATCCGTTTTGAGACAAATTACAACAAAAAAATCACAGAAGTAATGACAAAGGACAACCTTATAACGGCTCCTGTAGGAACAAACCTTTTCGGAGCAAAGGAGATACTTACAAAGCATAAGGTCGAGAAGCTCCCCATAGTGGACGACAACGGATATCTTAAGGGACTTATTACAATTAAAGATATTGAAAAGGCTATCAAGTACCCCAATTCGGCTAAAGACTCCCAGGGCAGACTGCTTGCCGGAGCTGCTGTAGGCGCGACTGCTGACGTCCTCGACAGAATGGGCGCTCTTATTGACGCCAATGTTGACGTGATCGTAATTGACACTGCCCACGGCCATTCGGTAGGAGTTATCGAGACAGTTAAAAAGATCAAAAACGCTTATCCCAATGCACAGCTTATTGCAGGCAACGTCGCTACGGGAGAGGCCACAAGAGAGCTTATCGAGGCCGGAGCCGACTGCGTTAAGGTCGGTATCGGACCCGGCTCCATCTGCACGACACGTGTTGTTGCCGGTATCGGCGTTCCTCAGATCACGGCTATCCTTGACTGTGCCGAGGTCGCTAAGGAATACAATATTCCTATCATCGGCGACGGCGGGATCAAGTATTCAGGCGACATCGTTAAGGCCATTGCCGCCGGTGCAAACGTATGTATGCTGGGCAGCTACTTCGCCGGCTGCGAGGAAAGCCCCGGAGAAACAGAGATCTATCAGGGAAGAAAATATAAGGTATACAGAGGAATGGGTTCTATCGCCGCTATGGAAAGCGGAAGCAAGGACAGATACTTCCAGGAGGACGCCAAGAAGCTTGTTCCCGAGGGAATTGAGGGACGTATCGCCTATAAGGGCAGCGTAGAGGACTCGGTTTTCCAGCTTATGGGAGGACTCAGGGCAGGTATGGGTTACTGCGGAGCCGCTACTATAGACGACTTAAGAGAGAACGGCAGATTTATAAAGATGACAAGCGCCGGACTTAGAGAAAGCCACCCTCACGACATACAGATAACAAAAGAGGCTCCTAACTACAGTGTTGAATACTAATACAGGGGGAATATTATGAATAACGAGTATATTCTTATACTGGACTTCGGCGGACAGTACAACCAGCTTATAGCCAGACGTGTGCGTGAGTGCAATGTGTACTGTGAGGTCAAACCCTATACACTTTCGATAGAAGAGATCAAAAGGCTCGCTCCTAAGGGTATCATATTCACGGGCGGCCCCAACAGCGTCTATGATGAGAAATCCCCGCATATTTCAAAGGAGGTATTCGAGCTTGGCGTGCCGGTTTTAGGCATATGCTACGGCTGCCAGATAATGGCGTATACGCTCGGCGGAACGGTTTCTTCGGCGAACTCAAAGAGTGAATACGGAAAGACAGAAATTACTATAGATAACACAAGCAAGCTTTTCAAGGGCATAGATGAAAAGGACCAGATATGCTGGATGAGCCATACGGACTATGTAACGGCCGTTCCCGAGGGATTCAGGGTAACTGCGTCGTCATCGACGTGTCCGACAGCGGCTATGGAATGCGAGGAAAAGAACTTCTATGCTGTGCAGTTTCACCCCGAGGTAAACCATACGCCCAGAGGAAGGGAAATGATTAAAAACTTCCTGTTTGAGGTCTGCGGCTGCTCAGGCGACTGGGTAATGTCAAACTACATTGACGAGCAGATAAAGGCCATCAGGGAGAAGGTAGGCGACGGCAAGGCGCTGTGTGCTCTTTCGGGCGGAGTTGACTCCAGCGTTGTCGCGGCACTTGTGAGCAAGGCCATCGGAAAGCAGCTTACCTGCGTATTTGTTGACCACGGCCTTATGCGTAAGAACGAGGGCGATGAGGTAGAGCAGGTGTTTGACGGTTTCTTTGAGTCAAACTTTGTGAGAGTCAACGCCAAGGACAGATTTTTGGAAAAGCTCAAGGGCGTTACGGAGCCTGAGAGAAAGAGAAAGATAATAGGCGAGGAATTCATCAGGGTATTCGAGGACGAGGCCAAGAAGATCGGCAAGGTGGATTTTCTTGTGCAGGGAACGATTTATCCCGACGTTATAGAAAGCGGACTGGGCGACAGTGCTGTGATCAAGTCGCATCATAACGTAGGAGGACTTCCCTCGGTAGTTGATTTCAAGGAGCTTATCGAGCCGCTGAGACTTCTTTTCAAGGACGAGGTTCGCCAAATGGGTACGGAGCTTGGTTTGCCTGATAACATCGTATGGCGTCAGCCGTTTCCCGGTCCCGGACTCGGAATAAGGGTCATTGGCGAGGTGACTGAGGACAAGCTTGAGATACTCAGGGACGCCGACGCTATTTTCCGTGAAGAAATAAAGAATGCCGGCCTTGAGCGGGACATTAACCAGTATTTTGCCGTGATTACGGATCTTCGTTCCGTAGGAGTTATGGGCGACGGCAGGACCTACGACTATACCGTTGCCTTAAGGGGCGTTACAACGACAGACTTTATGACAGCTGACTGGGCAAGGATCCCCTATGAGGTGCTTGACAGAGTAAGCGTAAGAATAGTAAATGAGGTCAAGCACGTTAACCGCATTTGCTACGATATAACGAGTAAACCTCCTGCGACGATAGAGTGGGAATGATTTCACAGAGCCGGAAAGCCTTGATATAACTGGGGTTTTCAAGGCTTAATGCCTTCTGTGGCAACGTT
>CAZBNY010000130.1:0-5811 GCA_964493235.1 uncultured Lachnospiraceae bacterium | reverse complement strand
TTATACCATGAGAACCTGTTGTTTTTCCTCGGACGTGCGGATTTCACTCGGAAAACCCTTCGTTTTCCGAACCTTTCCGCTAAGGCGGTTTGACTTAAAAATCAAATTAACGGGTTTATTGTATTAGTCAAAACCAAACATTAACTATATCAGGTTTGTCTGAATTCCGGGCGGCGGAAGAGAATTCCTCCGGCTTTTTATGTGTGTTTTTTTGAAGCGGTAATTTTTTTGCATAAAATTCACCGTTTACGCGAAAATTATCTCCATAGCCAATTTGATTATGGAGGAATAGAAAATGGAACAGTTTTCATACAGAATAACCGACCCGGCGGGAATACACGCGAGACCGGCCGGACTTATCGTTAAGGAGGCCGCCAAGTTTAAGTCGAATATAAAAATCAGGGCCAACGGCAAGGAGGCCGACGCGAAAAAGATATTCGCCGTCATGTCGCTGGGCATAAGAACGGGCGAGGAAATCTTTGTAGAGATAGACGGGCCTGACGAAAAGGACGCGAAAACAGCGCTTTCCGCCGTCATAGGCGAGCATCTTTAAGGGGGCGGGCGTATGACAGAGCTTAAGGGCAAGGGTGTGTGCCGGGGTATAGCCGGGGGAATGATCCGTTATATGAACAAGGCTCCGGCAGAAATAGAAAAGCGCGGGGTATATGATATTCCGTCGGAGTTATCGAGGCTTAACACAGCCGTTGACAGGGCCAGAGAACAGCTGCAGCGGCTTAGTGAAAAGATGGAAAAGTCCGACAAGAGCGGCGCGATGATCTTTGACGTACACCAGATGATGCTCCACGATCCGGATTTCACGGGAGACATAGAAAGGTATATTGCCGAAAATGAGGTCTGCGCAGAATATGCCGTTTCGCAGATCGGCAAAAAGTATTCGCAGATGCTTAAGGATATGCCAAACCCGTATATGCAGGAGAGGGCCGGCGACGTCATAGATATTGCCGAAAGGCTTATCAATATACTTACCGAAAATGAATACAAGCCGGCCCTGTGCGGACGTGTCATCATAGCCGCAGATGACCTTTCGCCAAGCGAAACAGCGTCGTTCAGTAAGGAAAACGTCCTCGGACTTATAATCAAAAGGGGTTCGTCAACGTCACACACGTCTATACTTGCCAGGACGATGGATATTCCGGCGGTGATAAACGTGGAGGGCCTGGACAGCTCCGTTGACGGCAAAACGGCCTTCATCGACGGCGGCGAGGGAATGGTATACATTGAGCCGGACGAGGCAACGTCAGCCGTCATGGAGAAAAAGGCCCAGCTTGAGACCATCAGAAGGGAACGGCTGATGAAGCTGAAGGGAAAAGAGACAAGAACCAAGAACGGCAGGAAAATAGAGCTTTACGCCAACATATCCACTGCCGCCGACATTGACGCGGCGATACGAAACGACGCTGAGGGCATAGGACTTTTTAGAAGCGAGTTCATGTATCTTGACAGAAAGACCCTGCCGACAGAGGACGAGCTTTTTGAGGTATACAAGTCCATAGCCGAAAAAATGCGGGAGAAGCCCGTAATAATAAGGACCCTTGACATCGGCGCCGACAAGCAGGCCCCGTCCCTCGGCCTGCCGAATGAGGAAAATCCGGCGCTGGGATTCAGGGCAATAAGGATATGTCTTGAGAGGACAGACATTTTCAAAACACAGCTCAGGGCAATTTACAGGGCGTCGGCCTTTGGAAATATATATATCATGCTGCCGATGATAACCTCCGAGGCGGAGCTAATACAGGCCAAGGCGATTATGCTGGAGGTCAGAGACGAGCTGCGGAGCGTGAATGCGGATTTCAAGGACGTCCCGGTCGGTATAATGATAGAGACGCCGGCCGCCGCGGTGATCAGCGACAAACTGGCGAAAATTGTGGACTTTTTCAGCGTGGGAACAAACGACCTGACCCAGTACACGCTGGCGGCGGACAGGCAGAACCCCAAGCTTTCCACGCTGTACAGCGTGGAAAATGAGGCGGTACTTAGGCTCATAGAGCTTGCCGCCGAAAATATCCATAAGGAGGGCAAATGGATAGGCATATGCGGAGAGGCGGCCGCCGACAGACGGCTTCTGAACAGATTCCTTGATATGGGTATAGATGAATTATCGGTTTCGTCGGGATATGTGCTGGGAGTAAGAGAAATGATAGGGTTGAGCTGACGACAGCGCAGAAACGGACGGCGTGACAAAAAATATGTATACAGCTACAGGCGTGGAGTTAAATTCCACGCCTGTTTTGGTTAGAACAAAATTATACTTACGCAATATATTATCACGATCACGATCAACTGCCATCTGAACAGCCTTTCCTCATAGGGCCGCTGGGGATCGTAGTCGAAAACGCTCTCGTCCTCTATCTCGAACTCCGGCTTCTCGGGCGGCAATAGGAACAGGGACTTACCTCTGCCGTACTTTTTGCCGATCATGGAAAGCAGAAACATTATTATTGGTATGGAAACCAGTGACATCACAATATAGGGCACCAAAAGCTGTGAGAAGGCTTCCTCGATTGTCGGCTCAACATAGCTTTCCGCCGCCGCCTCGGTAGAACTGAAGCTGATTCGGGAAAGCATAAGCTGTGAGAAGTTGATGCAAAAATGAGTCACCATTCCGGGAAAGACAGATTTCGCGCGGTATACAATATAGCAGAAAAGGATTCCGATAACGAGCGTATACAGAAACTGCTGGGGATCAAAATGCGCCAGAGCGAATATTATCCCGCCCATAAGGCAGGCACGCTTAAGACTGACATTATTAAGTCCCGTGAACAGCGCTCCCCTGAATATAAGCTCCTCAAAAACAGCGGGTATTATACATATCGAGATAACGCTGAGTATGAGCGGCGACTCATAGGCCACGCCGAGGGCCGTTGTCACGTTGTTTGGGAAAAACATGACGCTGATAAGCGACAAAAGGCTGGTTATGGGGCCAATGGCAATGGCAAGGACAGCCGACGCGATGAGATCCGTAAAGCTGACCTTTCCCAGTGAAAAAACGTCCTTAAATTTTCCGCCAAAAATAACGCCGCCAATAAGCACCGTTGGCAAAAAAACGACTAGCTGCTCCAGAATGTTGAACGCCATAGGGTCTATTGAATAGACGTCCACTACGGCGAGAAGTCCGAGCGAGCCGGCGACATTTATCAGTATAAATATTAGAAAATAGGTATATGTTTTAGATGTCCGTGTCAATTTTAATATCCTCCCGAGGGGCATATTCGTCCCCTAAATGAAATTATACATTAAAACGGTTACAAGTCAATAAAACAGCGGAAAACGTCGGTTTATTAATTTTTGCAGAAGACGGATTTTTTGCGGGGTATTGACATAGCTTTGAGGCAGAAGTATAATTACTACGTAGTAGTTATACTACAAAATAGTAAAAAAGACAGGAGGTTTAAAGAATGATGTACAAAAAAAGGCTGTCAGACTCAGAAACGGTGATTTTAAAGATACTGTGGGAGAATGAGGAGCCGCTGTGTGTAAATCAGGTGGTGGAACTGCTGAAGGAAAGGGAAATAGAGTGGGCGTACACAACAGTCGCCACTTTCCTGAAAAGAATGGAGAACAAGGGATTTGTTACTTCAAAAAAAATAAGTCGTGCCTACTATTACAGCGCGGCGGTAAAGGAGGGAGAGATCACGACAGGACCGGTGAAATATGTCGATAAATTTTTTAGAGGCTCGCTAAATGAGTTTCTGACGGCATTTACCAAGGAAAAAGCAATGACCGAGGAGGACATTAGGGAACTGAGAGAGTGGGTGGATCAGTTACGTGACAATAATAAATAAAATATTTATGCTGACGGTGCTGATGTCTGTCGCCGGAAGCATAGTAAGCGCGGTCGTGCTGAAAACAAGGAATGTCGTTTACAAATACACATCGGCTGACTTCATGGTACAGATATATAAGATAGCCATGATAAGTTTCATACTGCCGCTGTATATACTGATAAGCATAGACAATATAATAACTGATTTTGTGTTGTACGACCCGGTGGTAATAGTGCGTGAAGGTTCATTTAAGGAAACGGCCTATGAGATAATGGGCAGAATACATTTCGCTGACGTGATTTCGGTCATATGGTTTGTGGGCTTTATCATATATCTGAGCATTCATATATCGGCGTATGCGAGGATAAGGGAGAACATCAAAAACAGCAGTGTGGAAAGTGACGACAGCCTGTGGCAGGAGGTATTTCGCGCAATTTGTATGAAAAGAAATATAAAAACAGGGAAAATAAAACTGTTATTCTGTACGGAAATAGGCCAGCCGTGCGCCACCGGTATGGTGAGAAAGATAATACTGATACCGGAGAACTTGAGGGACAGGCTGAAACGCAAAGACATAAGCATGATACTGGAACACGAGCTTACGCATATTCAGAAAAACGACATGGCGACCAAGATACTGATGTTTACACTGAGCAGTCTGAACTGGTTCAATCCGCTGATGCAGAGACTGAGACATGGACTGTATGACTGGATAGAGTGCAGCTGCGACGAAAGGGTAACAGAGGGCTGGTCGAGGGAAAACTGTCTGGATTACGCGAGACTGCTGGTGAGCCTGAACGAGGAACAGTGCAAATATGACTGGTGTGTGTCGGCCATGTTTTTGAACAACAGCAAAAACTTAGAGATACTGAAAAGGAGAATAGAGATATTTATGAAAAAGGAAAACAAAGCTAATGGAGCGGCAAAGGTAGCCGTGCTGACAGGAATGCTGGCGACAACGATATGCGCCACGGCGATTGCGAAGGAAGCGGATACGGCGGTTGAATCGATATTTTCGAGAAGTGCGGCAGTATTTCGAGACATTGATCTGATGGAGGCTGAATTTGATGAAAACGGAGTTGATATGGACGAATATCTCTATGTTGATTTCGGAGATGAAAGTATGACAAACGCTGTGGAATATGTTCCTGACAAAGGAACAGAGGACTACCTTCTTTCAAAAGAGGGAAAAATCGAGGAAATACCGGTAGAAAATACTGAAATTGAGCCACAGCATACACATACATATGTTGATAAAAATTATAAAGAGCATAAGAAGCACAGCGACGGATCATGCACAGTAACAACCTATGCGGCAAAGGTATGCTCTAGTTGCGGCAAAGTTGTAAAAGGTTCCGTTATTTCAGAAATGGAATACGCGAAATGTCCGCACTAAATAACGATAGTTCAATGCTTTTATAAGTATTTACTATAATTTTACCATGAAGGGAGGACAGAAAAAATATTTTAAATAGGGGGCGATAGAGAATAGCAGGAACGGATAATTATATAAAAAATACCCAAATTAAATTAATGAAAATTCGTGGTGGAAGACTCAATAATCTAATAAAGGTATTTGTATAATTATATCCGAAAAAGTTTGATTTAGCAATGTAACTTTATTACAGAAAACGACTAGGAGGTATAATTATGAAAAAATTAAAGGCTATTACAGCTATAGGTTTAGCATTAACAATGCTCATGGGAAGCGTAACTGTGTTTGCAAGGCAGAATGATACTTATTCTACAGAGACAATAGTTGAGGATGGAATAGATAAGACTGTATCATACTTTGGTGACATTAAAATAGTTGCATGGGACGAAGACGATGAAGTATATGTAGAGCAGTATGACTCTGACGGAATTTTAGTCGAAACTAATATAGGAAATCGAGTAACAAAAGAAATTATAGTTGTAAACGATGAAGGTACATATACTACAAGTGCAGACGATGTTATTAGGGTTGTTAGTACGGAAGAACTTCCTGTACCTTACACATTTTCGAAAATTGACACTATTAAGGCAT
>CAZBNY010000129.1:0-5826 GCA_964493235.1 uncultured Lachnospiraceae bacterium | reverse complement strand
TTTCAAATTCACTGAAATTTTTAACAGTTTTTTCTACCTTTTTACATGTATATGCCTTATATGAGTACAAATATCTTAAAAATAACAGTTAAGGCTCGAGCTTGCGTTATATACAAACTGCATATTAACACAGGAGAATAAAAAGCAATAAATGATATTTTTACTATACTTGTTTTTATTTAAAAACAGCCAAGATAAAATTTGACTTATTATTATAGTAAAATCAGATATCCAGTTATCTATTTTTTAGATTATGCAAATGGTAAAAAATGTGATATTCTATTAACAGAAATAAAAGGTTAATATAAGTTCTTCTCTGCTGCTGAAACTTATATGGTGAAGTAAATAAAGGGGAGGTAATAAAATGACTGATAATGACAATTTAACAACAAAGAAAGCCAATGGCGCGGCGTTGATACCGTTTTTGGTATTCATCGTTCTTTACCTGGGAGCAGGAATAGTACTCAACGTTATGGGAGTGGAGATGGCGTTCTATCAATTCCCGGCTCCGGTAGCCGCGATTGTCGGTATTGTGGTCGCCTTCGCGATGTTCAAAGGCTCTATGGATGAGAAGTTTACTATTTTCGCAAAGGGCTGCGGAAACGAAAATATTCTCACGATGTGTTTCATTTATCTTTTTGCCGGAGCGTTCGCTACAGTTGCCAAAAGTATGGGAGGCGTTGACGCGACTGTTAACCTCGGCTTATCAATCATACCGGCAAAATATATCACCGGTGGAATGTTTGTTATTTCTGCGTTCATCGCTGTTGCTACGGGCACTTCTGTCGGTACTATCAGCGCGGTTGGTCCAATCGCGGTAGCTACCGCAGACAAAGCGGGTCTTTCACTTCCGCTTATTATAGCGGCGGTCATCGGAGGGGCTATGTTCGGTGACAACCTTTCGGTTATTTCCGATACAACTATCGCTGCTACAAAGACACAGGGCGTAGATATGAAGGATAAATTCCGTATAAATTTCCTTATCGCGCTCCCCGCGGCGGTTATTACATTTATTGTACTTCTTGTTGTGGGCAAACCTGAGACTGTAGTTCCTCTTGGAGACTTGAGCTTCAGCATCGTTAAGGTCATTCCTTATATCGTGGTCCTTGTATTCGCACTTATCGGACTTAACGTATTTATAACTCTTGGCGCAGGTATCGTACTTGCGGGAATTATTGGATTTGCAACCGGAAGCTTCGGTGTACTTGGATATGCTCAGAACATTTATTCAGGTTTTACAGGAATGATCGAGATCTTCCTTCTTTCGCTTTTCATCGGCGGACTTTCAGAGATGTGCTCATACTACGGCGGTATCCAGTGGATGCTCGATAAGATCAAAGGCTTTGTTAAGAGCAAGAGATCGGCTCAGGCTGGTATTTCGGCACTCGTATCGCTCTGCGATATAGCTACCGCAAACAACACTATCGCTATCATCATCGCAGGACAGCCGTCAAGAGAGATATGCGAAACATTTGAGGTCGATCCCAGAAAATCGGCGTCACTTCTCGACATCTGGTCATGCGTATTCCAGGGAATTCTTCCCTACAGCGCGCAGATACTTATCGCCTGCGGACTTACAGCCGGTGCGGTAAGCCCTACGCAGCTCCTTCCGCTCCTCTGGTATCCTTATATGCTCGCGTTATTCGCAATAATCGCGATGTTCGTACCTTTTGCGGACGGTATCATCAAGAAGCATCCTTGGAACTTTAAGACATGGACTGCTGAAAAATAAAGAGTTTAATAACTGAAGATTTACCATAGCGGCGGGAGTGATCCCGCCGCTTATTTTTTCGCGGACTGATCGTCTATATAAAATATGCGAAAGAAATGCCATATCATCAGGCTCTCAATATAAAACGAATGTGCCGCGGGATAGTCTTTTTAAGCCTATCGGCAAAATTAGAAAGTTTTCTATATCTTCTTAGTGTACGGCCTGCAAACGGAAAAATCCGGAGGGCGGGATTCTGAAATAATCGCAAATTAAAAAACTTATTAGTAGTAAAGCCAGATGCTGTTAATTGTTTGGATTCTCTTTCGTATATATCCTTAAGTAAATTTTACGGCCATAGATCCATTCCTCACTAAAAGGCTAAAATTGTGAAGAAAACTAAATACTGTTTTAAATATGTAAAATGCGATTTTATTGTCCCTGTCTTACTAATTAAACAGGGTCGATTCAGTGGAGAATAAATGACAGGGGCCGATAGGCCGTACAGCAATAAAAGGGCTAAGGATCTCCATATGTCGCATCCTCATAAGAAACCATAGATACTAAAAAGCCCTGAATATCGGCCGCTGCGTTTTTTGTCCTGCGCTTCGCCCTATTTAGGACTTTTAATTATTTCTATGTTTTCTTTTTCGGACGCTTCTTAGGGCAGGTATTTTTATTACAATATTGAAAATATTTTCAGACGTTCTTGTAAATACAAAATTTGTGTGATAAACTCAAGTCGGTTTGTATACAGTGTTGGGATTTCTATTTGAAAGGTAAGATATGATTTGGACGCAGTAAATGATAAGGAAGTAATGGAATTGGCGATGCAGGCGGGATATGTTCTGCTTTCCAGCGGAGCGGAGATCTTCCGTGTTGAGGAAACGATGGAGCGTATTTGCCGCCACTATGGTATAAGCTCCGACAGGGAGTTTGTATTGACTAATGGTATATTCCTGACTGCCGGAAGCGAGAGGGACAGTGTGTTCGCGCGGGTCCAGAGGGTGAGAGTAGGGGGAAGCCGTCTGGATAAGATCGAGGCCGTGAATAAACTTTCCAGAGAGATCGAGGAGGGCGTATATACTCCGGCTCAGGCAATGGAAGAAATAGAGAGGATCAAAAAGCTGCCGGCTAAAAGCGCCGGAGCGCAGATATTCGCCTCGGGGGCAAGCTGTGCGGCCTTTTGCATTTTGTTTGGCGGCAATCTAAACGATTGCTTGGCGGCGTTTTTTGTTGGATTGGTGCTGTATGTATATATTATGTTTATCAGTGACAGATATTTGTCAAAAATAGTTGGAAATATCTGCGGAGGAGCATTGTCCACCGCTTTATGTATATTTTTGTATGCTTTTGATATAGGGGAGCATATGAACTATATGATAATCGGCTCCATAATACCTCTTGTCCCCGGAGTTTCCTTCACTAACGCCATCAGAGAAATAGCCGAGGAAAACTATATTTCGGGAGCGGTAAGGCTTCTGGACGCTCTGCTCGTTTTTCTCTGTATTGCCATCGGCGTAGGCGTCGGGATCTCAGTTATGGGAATCTTTACAGAGGGGGTATTGTTATGATACTTCAGTTGATAGCGGCTATGGTAGGAACGATAGGCTTTGCCCTTTTGTTTGGCGTTCCGAGAAAATATTATTTGCTTGGCGGGCTTATCGGCGCGGCCGGCTGGGGAGTATACTGCGCCTCGGTCTCATCATGCGGGGCGACGATAGCTACGCTCATGGCGACGATACTGGTCATATTCCTTTCCAGGGTAGCGTCGGTCTGGAAAAGATGCCCTGTTACAATCTTCCTTATTTCAGGGATCATTCCGCTTGTGCCCGGCGGCGGTATCTACTGGACATCATATTATCTGGTCATGAACCAGCTCGCACTGGCCCTTGAGACCGGATATCAGGCTATAAAATGCGCCGTGGCCATAGTGCTTGGCATAGTATTTGTGTTTGAGCTGCCGCAGGGGGTATTTTTAACGCTGACGGGCAGAAGGAAAAAAAGAAAATGACGTATTTACAATAGGCTTGATAATTTCTGTCGAATATAATAAAATAAAAGAAAAAACCATCTAAGGCGGAGCGGGTCTGTCGTTTTGCCTATTAATATGAGGATGTGATTATTATGGCAGAAAGAAAAAGGAAAAAGACAACGAGAAAAACCCAGTATAAATCAACGACCTTACGTTCTGAAATAAATTCGTCGGAAAATATGTCCAGAAGGCAGAAAACGAGGAAACGCAAACAGGCCAAATATAATAAGAGACAGAGAATGCTTCTTATAGGAGCGGCTGTTATAGTGCTGATCTTAGCCTGCGTAATCGGCTTTGCCACCAGGAAAAACGGCAGCGAGATACTTGTCAACGGAACAAGCGTTGGAGCGGTGGATACAAGGAAGCTGACTAAGGAAGATATAGTGACGTCTGTTACGGCTATGATCGCCGAGCAGGTGGGCACCAATGTTCAGATAATGGACGATATAGAGATCAACGGCATACACATTTCAAAAAAGACTGAGGCCGTTACGACGGAGGCAATGCTTTCCAGGCTCAGGGATACGGTCGTTTACAATATAGAGGCCTATGCTATCGCTGTTGACGGAAATGTTGTTGTAACGCTTAAAAATGAGGCCGAGGCCAAGGAGGTCCTTCAGTATCTCAATGATAAGTATACGCCGGAGGGGGCGGAGAATGTCTCCATAACCTATGCCGAGGACGTTCAGATAGTCAGCCAGTTCACGAGTACGGACGGACTTTCCGATGTTGAGACGGCTAAAAATAAAATAGCTATGGGAGAAAGCTCCACAAAGACGCACAGCGTCGCTTCGGGCGAAACGCTTTCATCAATAGCCGCCAAATACGGAATGACGCTCAACGAGCTTCTTGACATCAATCCTGACCTGAGCGTTAATTCTAAAATATATATCGGCGATGAGATAACAGTTAAGAGCAACGACCCGTTCATCACGGTAAGGGCGGCCGTTACTACTACGGAGAAGGAGACTGCCGAAAAGGTAGTTGAGTACCAGTATGACAATACAAAGAGCAGCAGCTATAAGAAGATAGTTCAGCAGGGAACAGCCGGAGTTACCGAGGTAACAAAGGAAAAGATATACGTAAACGGCATTTATGAAAGTGAGAATGTAGTATCGTCAAAGGTGGTCACTCAGCCTGTAAAGGAGATAATTTGTATCGGAACAAATTGATCATGGGCAAGAATGTTCGGGCAGGATCTTATCGCCCGCAGACTTGATTCAGGTAATGGCCGGTGTCATAAAAAATGTCGTTATTTGACTTGAATTTATCAGGTCAAATGCCTTAGTTGAAAGGTCGAAGAAAAAACAAAGAGTCCTCATGTCATAATGATATGAGGACTCTTTGTATATGGCCGAAATCAGCTTTCGGCCGCGTCTGTAAAAATGAAATCACTGCTCCATCTGTTTTCCCAAAAATCCGGCGGCGGTCTGGGCAAGCTTGCCCTCTATCTCGCCCATCTTTTTGTCGGGTGAGAGGAACACGATGGCTCCGAGCGCGTCGCCCTCGCAGATGATAGGGGCGATGAGCTGGTGGTTATATTGACCCTCAGCAGCCGTATCCTCCTCGAGTACAGGAACGAAATTGCTGTCGTTTCTGTTGGCGATATGTGTGCTTCTTGCGTTGATACATTTTTCCATCGCGTCGCTGATGTGTTTTTCATAGAAATCCTTTTTGGGGCCGCCGGAAACGGCGATGATCTGGTCCTTGTCAACGATGCAGGTGACATGACCGATGGTTTGAGCAAGTGACTCGGCGTATTCCTTGGCGAAGGCGCCAAGCTCGCCGATGGGAGAATATTTTTTCAGAATTATTTCTCCGTCCGAGTCCGTAAATATTTCTAAGGGATCTCCCTCTCTTATCCTTAATGTACGCCGTATTTCCTTTGGTATTACAACTCTGCCGAGATCGTCTATACGTCTGACTATTCCA
This sequence comes from uncultured Lachnospiraceae bacterium, assembly GCA_964493235.1. GTDB lineage: Bacteria > Bacillota > Clostridia > Lachnospirales > Anaerotignaceae > Metalachnospira. The sequence goes on along the minus strand of CAZBNY010000129.1, from coordinate 151 downwards.
GTAGCTTTCATATTATCTATCCTTTCCGAATTTGCTTGTTTTTTAATGTGCTGTTAGTATTTGCATTGTTTGAAATATAATGCAGTAAATAATTAGAAAAAAATTTTAGGCCCTGTACCTTGGTATGACAAGGCGGTATGACATATGCTCA
>CAZBNY010000128.1:0-5826 GCA_964493235.1 uncultured Lachnospiraceae bacterium | reverse complement strand
TGGATAATAGAGCAGGGCGGAAGTATGTTCATAATAGACCAGCATGCCGCCCATGAGAGGATACTGTTTGAGGAGTTCTCGGATAAATTCAAAAACGGCGGCATGGTCATACAGGATCTGCTGATACCGGAAAGGCTGCTTTTGAGCGGACTGGAGACAGAGACGCTTAAGGAAAACAGGGGACTTATAGAGGACTTCGGTTTCAGGATAGAGGAAAGGGACGACGGGTTTTATATAAGGAGCGTGCCCTATGTTTTTGATAAGCCGGCGACAGTGGAATTCCTGATGGATATTCTTGACACGATAAAGACGGAAAATATCAAAAATGTTTACGATACGAAGCTTTTGAGCCTTGCGACTATGGCCTGCAAGGCTGCCGTAAAGGGCGGAGACAGCCTGAGCGTCTCCGAGGCCGAGGGAATGATAAAAAGGCTCTTAGCACTCAAAAATCCCTTCAGCTGCCCCCACGGAAGGCCGACGATAATAGAAATGACCGAATACGAGCTTGAGAAAAAATTCAAGAGGATACAGTAGGTGATTGACCATGAAAAAGCCGCTTATAGTCATAGCGGGACCGACTGCCTGCGGAAAAACCGACCTGTCCATTGCGCTGGCAAAAATGATAGGCGGGGAGATAATATCCGGCGATTCCATGCAGATATATAAGCTGATGGATATAGGAACGGCCAAGCCGACAGCCGAGGAAATGGAAGGAGTTCCGCACTTTCTCATAGACGAGCTGTACCCCGACGAGGAGTACAACGTGATGATATTTCAGAAAAAAGCCAAAAAATATATGGACGGGATATACTCGAGAGGGCATATACCGATGATAGTCGGCGGGACAGGGTTTTATATAAACGCCCTTGTGTACGACAACGATTTTACCGAGGAAAGCGGCTCGGCCATAAGGGACGAATTGTACGCCTTAGCCGAGAGGGAGGGAGCGGAAAGGCTCCATGAGATGCTTGCCGAGGCCGATCCCGAGTACGCCGCCGAGGTACACGCCAACAACGTAAAGCGTGTCGCCAGAGCGCTGGAATACTACAGGCTGACAGGAGAGAAAATGTCGGAGCATAACAAAAATGCAAGAGAAAAGGAGTCTCCCTACAACACGGCGTTTTTTGTTCTTAATATGGACAGGCATAAGCTTTATGACAGGATTGGTCTGCGTGTCGATATTATGATGAAGGACGGACTGCTTGCCGAGGTGAAAAGCCTGCTGGATATGGGTTATTCGCCCGATCTGGTAAGTATGCAGGGACTTGGCTATAAGGAGTTTATACCGTATTTCAACGGGGAGATAACGCTGGAAAAGACTGTTGATGACATAAAGAAATACACAAGGCATTTTGCCAAAAGACAGCTTACATGGTTCAGACGGCAGACCGAGGGCACGTGGATAGATATGACCGACGGCGATAAGGATGCCGCGATTGAGACTATGATAAAGGAAATCAAGGAAAAGAATATTATTTGATACAGGTGAAATATAAGATGCACAATGATAAGATTGCCGCTTTTCTGCTTGAAAATTACGGCATTTCAAAGGATATATTAAAAATGGCCGAGAGGGCCGAGGACGAGCTCAGGGAGAAATTCGCCGAGGCCGACCTGATAACCGAGTACAACCAGTACAAGGTGCTTAACGCCATGCAAAAAAATAAGCTCAGCGACGTACATTTCGCCGGAACGACCGGCTACGGCTACAATGATTTGGGAAGGGAAATCCTGGAGAGGATATACGCCGACGTGTTCCATGCCGAGGCAGGACTTGTGAGGCCGCAGGTCATTTCGGGGACCCACGCCCTTACGGTCGCTCTGGCGGGCAACCTCAGACCGGGGGACGAGATATTCTCTCCCTGCGGACTGCCCTATGATACGCTTCAGGGCGTTATCGGAATACGTCCCGAGAAAGGCTCCCTCGCCGAGTATGGCATAACCTACAGCCAGTGTGAGCTGCTTGAGGACGGCACCTTTGACTGGAATGGCATAAAGGATGCACTCAAAAACAGTAAAATAAGGCTCATAGAGATACAGCGTTCCAGAGGCTACGCCTGGAGGGATTCCTTTACGGTCGAGCAGACAGGCGAGCTTATTGCTTTTATCAAGGGGATAAGGCCGGACGTTATCTGTATGGTGGATAACTGCTACGGGGAGTTTGTTGAAACGCTGGAGCCTACTGACGTTGGCGCTGACCTGTGTGTAGGCTCGCTTATAAAGAACCCGGGTGGCGGTCTGGCGCCCATAGGCGGATATATCGTCGGAAAAGAGGAATATGTTGACAACGCCGCTTTCAGGCTCACGGCCCCGGGTATGGGCAGGGAGGTAGGCGCAACTCTTGGGGTAACTCCGTCGCTGATACAGGGACTTTTTATGGCTCCGCAGGTAGTAAACGGAAGCGTAAAGGGAGCAATGTTCGCCTCAAGGCTGTTTGAGAACCTCGGCATTGAGGTACTGCCCTCGTCCGACGCGAAAAGAGGGGATATAGTCCAGTCCGTAAAGATGGGCTCGGCCGAGAAGGTCATCGCCTTCTGCGAGGGAATACAGAAGGGAGCGCCGGTAGACAGCTATGTTACCCCTGAGCCTTGGGCAATGCCTGGTTATGACTGCGACGTAATAATGGCGGCGGGAGCCTTTGTGCAGGGTTCGTCCATAGAGCTGAGCGCCGACGCGCCAATAAAGCCGCCCTATATCGTCTATATGCAGGGCGGACTGAGCTGGCACCACGCGAAGATAGGGATAATGACCGGACTTCAGACAATGAAGGACAAAGGACTTATATGAGGAGCTGGTGTCGATGAAAATATTAAAAAGACTGATCTCGCTTACGGCAATAGCGGTAACGGCGCTTTCGGCGACGGCCTTTGCCGATACGCCGACGGCTCCTGACACGGCGGCCAGGAGCGCTATATTGATAAACGCCGATACCGGCAGGATATTGTATGAAAAGAACGACCATGAGAAAATGTATCCGGCCAGCATGACAAAAATGCTGACGGCAATGGTAGTCCTCGACAACATGGATATAACCGAGACAATAACGGTCGATTACTCTATAAACGAGATACCCTGGGATTCCAGCAGGGCGGGAGTGAAGGTCGGAGAGGTGCTGACGGTGGAAAACGTCATAAGGGGACTGATAATCCCCTCGGGAAACGACATCGCCAACGCCGCCGCATCGGCTGTGGCCAAGAAAAATCTCGGAAGCGGCATAACCTATAACGAGGCTATGGAGTATTTTGCCGGACTTATGAACGAGAAGGCAAGGGCGCTGGGCTGTACGGAGTCCAACTTTGTCAATCCTCACGGCTATCACGACGACAATCATTACACAACGGCCTACGACCTGTCGCTTATAGCGAAGGCCGCTATGGAATATGACACGATAAGGGAAATCTCCACAGAAACAAGCTTTTCCGGAAACGGAGCCGGCAAGCAGAAATATAATGTTGACGGCGATACAAATGAGTATACATGGTACAGCCATAACGAGCTGATAACCAACGGCGGAAATTATTACGAGTACGCTACGGGAATAAAGACCGGCTTTACCGATCAGGCGGGCGACTGTCTGGCGGCGTCGGCCACAAAGGACAATGAGAACCTTATAGCCATAATAATGGATTCCGAGGATCCGGGCAGGTGGCAGGACGCCAAAAATCTCTTTGAGTGGGCCTTTGAGAACTATGATATGGTTGAATACCGTCAGGCGGGAGTGGCCGCCACGGCAAAGCTTGAGGGGCATAACCGCCTTAAGGGCGACACAGTTGACCTGACCATAGAAAACGCCATGACCGAGTATATGACTGCCGAGGAGGCCGCCTCAGTTGTGACAGAGATAATATATGACAACGGAGGTGAGGCCATCATGGCTCCGGCGGAGCAGGGAGCGAAGGTCGGAAGGCTCAGATTTTCGTTAAACGGTGAGTTCATCGGTGAGACGGACGCCTATACGGCCGCCGAGGTACAGAAGGCGAATATACTGAACACCTCGGCCTATTATATAAAGACCTTCTTCGCCAAAATAACGGCTAAGGAGAACCTGAAATACATCGGCATGGTGATAGTTGTCATAGTAATAGTTATATTTATCCTCATATTGAGACACAGAAGGAAACAGCGATATAAGGTCAAGGGCAATTACAGGAACAGAGCCGTGACCTATGACACCAGCCGTATAAACAGCGGAAAAAGAAGGCGCGGAAACACGAAAAGAGATAAATATAACAAATATAAATGATGATATTACCATTATTAATGGACTGAACAGTGAGAAACGATTGACACTGAAATTTATTTATGATAATATCTTTACATTAATTTAATTACTTTTACAACACTGTGATGAGGAATAGTAGGTTTTGGAAGCTTTCCAGAGAGACGCCGGCTGGTGTGAGACGTCATGCGGAAGGAACTGAACTCGCCTTGGAGTGATCCGCTGAAAGTAGGGCTTTTGCCCGAGGATAGGAGGGAGCGGAAGCCGACCGTTACAGCGGCAGGACATCGGCATATTGCCCGTGTCTGACTGAGAGTATCCTATTGTGGATAAATAAGAGTGGTACCGCGGATTACAACCTTCGTCTCTGATAAAAAGAGACGGAGGTTTTTTAATTTCCGAGGACTTGACTTTGTTGAAAAAGTATTTGAAAAAATATTGCCTAACTAAGCCGAAGGAGAGAAAGAATTATGATGAACTATACTAAATACAGACCGTACCCCGTGATGGATATGCCGGACAGAACGTGGCCGAGCGCAGTCATCACAAAGGCGCCTATATGGTGCAGCGTTGACTTAAGAGACGGCAACCAGTCCCTTGAGATACCTATGAGCCTTGAGGAAAAGATAGAGTTCTTTGACTTCCTTGTAAAGACAGGTTTTAAAGAAATAGAAATTGGCTTTCCGGCTGCCAGCGACACAGAGTATGAGTTCGCCAGATACCTCATTGAGAACAACAAAATTCCTGACGACGTTACGGTACAGGTGCTCACACAGTCAAGACCCCATATTATAAGAAGAACATTCGAGGCGTTAAGGGGAGTAAAGAGAGCAATCGTTCACCTTTATAACTCAACATCTACTCTCCAGAGAGATGTTGTTTTCAATGCCACGATGGAGCAGACGACCGAGCTTGCCGTAAGAGGAGCCAAGCTTTTCCTTGAGGAGGCCGCAAAACAGCCGGAGACCGAGTTCATCTTCCAGTACTCTCCAGAGAGCTTTACCGGAACGGAAACGCCCTACGCCGTTGAGATATGCAACGCCGTGATCGACATCTGGCAGCCGACGCCCGACAAAAAAATAATCATCAACCTTCCCTCAACGGTGGAGATGGCGACGGCCAACGTATACGCCGACCAGATAGAGTATTGCTGCAGGCATCTGAACCGCAGAGACAGCATAATCGTCAGCCTCCACGCCCATAACGACAGGGGACTTGCCATAGCCGAGACCGAGCTTGCGCTTATGGCCGGCGCTGACCGAGTCGAGGGTACTCTTTTCGGAAACGGGGAAAGAACGGGAAACACCGATATTATGAACGTGGCTATGAACCTTTTCACACAGGGTATAGACCCAGAGCTTGACTTCTCCAACATTGACGAGGCCGTGGCGTTATATGAAAAGGTGACAAGAATGACAGTTGACGCCAGACACCCATATGCCGGCCGTCTCGTATACACAGCCTTCTCAGGCTCTCATCAGGACGCTATCAGGAAGGGAATGGAGAGAATGAAGGAGCACCCCGACAGATGGGAGGTGCCTTAGCTCCATATTGACCCTGTAGAGGTGGGCAGGACCTACGACCCTATAGTGCGTATCAACAGCCAG
>CAZBNY010000127.1:0-5929 GCA_964493235.1 uncultured Lachnospiraceae bacterium | reverse complement strand
CACCTTGCGGTAAACAATAAGAAGCTCCTCAAGCGGAGTTCCGCCAAGACCGTTTACAAGAACAGAGACTTCGTCGCCATTTGAAAGGGGCATTTCGTCTGTGATTTTGCCAACCACAAGCTCCGCTATCTCATCAGCCGTCATCATGTCTCTGACCTCGATGCCGGGTTCGCCGTGGATACCCATGCCTACCTCGATCTTGTCATCATCTATTGAGAATGTAGGCTTGCCTACCTCGGGAACGATACAAGGTGTTGTAGCGACACCCATTGTCTTGATATTGGCAAGAGCCTTTTCCGTAACCGCGACTACCTCATCAAGAGACATCATTTTCTCAGCGGCAGCTCCGGCGATCTTATATGCGTATAAAAGTCCGGCTACGCCACGGCGTTTATCAGCGTTTTCAACGGAGCTTGAAGCTATATCGTCACGTACACGTATCTGCGCTGTCGTAACATCGTCAAACTCAGCCGTTTCGCAGGCCATTTCAAAGTTCATCGTATCTCCGCCGTAGTTTCCGTAAAGGCAAAGAACACCGCTGCCGTAATCGCAGGCTTTGATCATATCAGCCATTTTCTGAGCCGAAGGAGAAGCAAATACATTTCCGATAGCGCATCCATCGATAAGTCCCTGGCCTACATAGCCAAGGAATGTGGGAAGATGTCCGCTGCCTCCTGCTGTAACGATACCAACCTTACCTTCCTTAACGGGCTGGTTTGTCAGGAGAACTCTTTTGTCACCATTTAATAATTTTACTTTGTCGCCGTAAGCAAGGATAATACCTTCCACAGTCTCGTCTACAAAGTTTTCCGGCTTGTTGATTATTTTCTTCATGGCTTTCCTCCTAATAAAATTAAATTGCGCACGCAGCCGTCAGACTGCGTGCTGTTGGTCGAAATTATTTTTTCTTTCTGAAGCAAACCTCGCAAACGTCATCGCCATTAGCGATCGTTTTTCCAAGATGGAAATCATAACCCATAGCCTTTGCGATATTTCTGTCGCCGTCCATAGCGATGTCGCAAAGCTTAGCGCAGGTTTCATCATCAAATCCCTGTTTCTGCCAAGCGGCAAGAAGAGGACAGTAGTGGAATTCTATCTCAAGGTTGTCTCCATCGTTCTTTACAACGTCCATCTCAAAGGTTTTAAGTCCAAGCTCAGGCAGGAAAGCCTTTGCGAAGCTGCTTACGTCCTCGGGATTTTCTGTCTGTGCAAGGTATCCGGCTCCGTGGAAAGCGCCTGTCTTTGAAACAGCCTCTCTGATAACTCCCTCAATAGGAAGGCCGGCCTTTACGCCCTCAACATATGTAAGACCTGTCCATGTAGCTCTATGCTCGATAGCGTTTCTGTTGATATTGATCTTCTCCTCATTAATCGTTGCGTTGTTTTTGATTTTTGACATTGTGATTTTCCTCCCTAAAATAATAAATATTTTTTATTATCAGTCGTCTTTCTTTTTGTCGAATCTGATTTGACAAACATCATTTCCTTGCGCAATAGTCTTGCCGAGGGTAAATTTAAAGGCGCTGAATGTCTCGCCGATAGCTCTGTCCCCTTCCATTGCTATCTTGCAGAGTCTTTCCATCTCCTCGGGTGTCCTGCCTTGCTTGATCCACTCGGCAACATAAGGGCAGTAGTGGAAGTCGATGTATAGCTTTTCCTCATCGCTTGCAACTCTTTCCATCTCGTATATATCGGTATGGTGTCCCGTGCCAAAATATTTTGAGAATTCCACCATATCAGTGGGATCCTTCATCTGGGCATACATATCCCTGCCGATGTCCTCGCCGTATTTATATACGGCATTCCACGCGAATTCATCGTCAAGGCCTCTTTTTTTAGCCTCGTCTATCATGTAGCTGATAGTTGAGGCGCGTCTTGCGCAAATGTCTCTCAACCCGTCAACTACCGGATTGACAATTTTAGGTTCATTTTTGTATTCCATCTTAATTGCCTCCTTAAAATTATTCAAGACCGCCAAAGTAAGCATCTATTACCTTAGGATCAGTTAAAAGTTTCTTAGCGTCGTCCGTTAATACAATTTTACCTGTCTCAAGTACATAGCCTCTGTCTGAAATACTGAGCGCCATTCTGGCATTCTGCTCAACCAAAAGAATAGTCATTCCCATTTTTCTTATTTTGAGAATAAGACGGAATATATCTTCAACAATGATAGGCGCGAGGCCGAGAGACGGCTCGTCAAGCATAAGAAGCTTAGGCTTTGACATAAGCGCCCTCGCAACGGCTAACATCTGCTGCTCGCCCCCAGAAAGAGTTCCGGCTATCTGCTTTTCTCTTTCCTTAAGTATTGGGAACAGCTCGTAGCCGCGCTCAACTCCCTCTTTGACATATTTTTTATCTATTGAATAAGCGCCCATTTCGAGGTTTTCATATACGGTCATTCTCGGGAATATCTGTCTGCCCTCCGGTGAAAGCGCGATACCGCTTTTCACAATGGCGGACGAACCTATTTTTGTAATATCCTTTCCGTTAAAGATGATCTCTCCGCCGGAAGCCTTAACAACGCCGATTATTGTATTCATGGTAGTTGTTTTTCCGGCTCCGTTGGCCCCGATAAGAGTAACAATCTCACCCTCGTTTATATGGAAGTCGATTCCCTTTACAGCCTTTATTGCTCCGTAATTTACTTCAAGATTTTTTACTTCAAGCATCTTCATCGGTGATCACACCTCCTACTCCGAGATAAGCCTCAATAACTTTAGGATTAGATTTAATCGCCTCAGGAAGGCCATGATCTATAAGGTTGCCGTGGTCAAGCACATATATCCTCTCACAGATATTCATAACAAGACTCATGTCGTGCTCGATAAGAAGGATCGAATATCCCATTCCTTGAAGGCTCTTAATGAATTCCATAAGGTCAGTCGTCTCCTGCTCGTTCATACCTGCGGCAGGCTCGTCAAAAAGAAGCACCTCAGGATTTGTCGCCATTGCTCTGGCAATCTCCAGACGTCTTTGCAGACCATACGGAAGCGACGTCGCATACTGATATTTATAATCAAGAAGGCCCGTCAGCTTAAGCACCTCGAGCGCCCTTTCCTCAGCCTCCTTTTCCGTCTTTTTATGCCTTGGACTGCGGATTACGCAATCTATAAGATTAGAGCTTGTTCTTGTGTGCATACCGACCATGACGTTCTCAAGCACAGTCATTCTGTAGAAAAGGCGGATATTCTGGAATGTTCTTGCCATTCCAAGAGCCGTTATCTCAAAGGGCTTTTTACCTGTTATATCATGCTCCTTGAACATTATTTTTCCTTCAGTAGGTGTATAAACGCCGGTTATGTCATTGAAGAAGGTGGTTTTTCCGGCGCCGTTAGGGCCGATGATACCGACTATTTCTCCCCTTCTAAGCTCAAAGTCAACGGAATTAACAGCAACTAAGCCGCCGAATCTTTGGGTAACATTTTCTGTTTTTAAAATTACATCAGACATTATCCTCGGCCTCCTTTTCCTGTAAACCGTTTCTCTTTTCCTTTTCAAAATCTATCCTCTGCTTAATATGCTTGAGGTTGAAGCCGCCTAAAATTCCGCTGGGCTTCCAAACGACCATTACCGCCAGAAGCAGGCCGTAAACGATCTGTCTGTAGTCATTGACCGCACGGAGAACCTCGGGCAGGATAGAAAGTATGCTTGCTCCGAATATACTTCCAGGTATACTTGCCATACCGCCCATGATAGTCATGGAAAGCATAAGTATCGACTGGTCAAAGTTAAAGGCGTTCGGATCTATAAAGCCCATATAGTGAGCATAGAACGCTCCGGCAAGTCCGGCAAGCGCCGATGATATTGAGAATACCATGATTTTGTACTTAAATACGTTGATACCCATAGCGTCAGCTGCAATTTCGTCGTCCCTTATGGCGCTTATGGCACGTCCCATACGAGAGTTCATTATTGCCATTATTATGAGTACCGTGATTACCAAAAGCACCAGTACAACATAATATTTCTGTATCGGCTTCGCGCACTGGAAACCGAAAAAGCTTATCTTAGGAATACCGGAAATACCCTGCGGTCCTCTTGTAAGGCTCATCCAGTTAAGCTCGATAATACGCATTATCTCACAGAAACCAAGTGTTACTATAGCAAGGTATCTTCCTTTGATACGAAGTGTAGGAAGTCCGAGCAGTATTCCGAATACAGCCGCGAATATCATTCCGATAATGGCTGTGGCGATAAAGCCGAAGCCAAATCTTGTCGAAAGGATAGCCGCTGTGTACGCTCCTACTCCGAAGAACGCGGCATGTCCCAGCGAGGTGATTCCCATGAAGCCTGTAATGAGGTTCAGGGAAAGCGACAATATTGAGAACATAAGACAGTTGATGGCAATTGTTATGTAATACTGCCTATTAAATACTAACGGAAAAGCAATGGCAAGAATAAGGAATACGATCGCCACTATTTTGCTGTTCTTTGCCCAAGCCTCTATTAATGAAGTAAAAAGTCCTTTGCTTTCTTTTTTAGGAGTTGTTTTCATAGATCCACACCTCCTTAAACTTTATTGATAGACTTCTGACCGAAGAATCCCGAAGGTCTTACTATCAGAACTACCATAAGTATTACGAATGCCACCGCGTCTCTGTAGCCGCTGCTTACATAAGCCGCGAAAAGCGTCTCCAAAATTCCAATTACAAATCCGCCGAACACGGCGCCGGGAACGGAACCCATACCGCCAAGTACGGCCGCGGCAAAGGATTTAAGTCCTACGCTGCTTCCCATCAGCGTATCTACACGCTGGTAGTAAACGCCCATCATAGAGCCCGATATAGCCGCTATCGCTGTACCTATAAAGAAAGTGATTGTGATTACCTTATTTACGTCTACACCCATGATTTTGGCCGCCGTAGAATTCTGAGAGATAGCTCTCATTCCGGCTCCGAGCTTAGTCCTGTATACAAGGAAGCTGAGAAGTATCATAAGGAGGATTGCGAGGGCAAATATCGCTATCTGTATTCTCTGGACTACCGTGTTTTCTCCAATATAGAATTTTCCAAGCTGGAAAACGTCCGGGAATTCAACAGGAACCGTTCCAAAAATCAAAAGAACGGAGTTATTGATAGCAGTCTGAATACCAACTGTACTCAAGAGCGCCGTAATAGCGTCTCCATTACGTTTACGTATCGGCTCCAATGCTACCTTATCCATAAACGCGCCAAGACAGCCGGTAATGATAACGCTGCATATAAGTCCGATAAAAAAGCCTGTGACACTGACCCTTCCCACTAATGAAGTCATCGTAAATAACGAGATATACGCACCGAGCATATAAAATGAGCTATGAGCGAAATTTGTAAGTTCCAAAACGCCATAAACCATGTTAAAGCCGATCGTTACCAACGCATATGTACTTCCGATAGTCAGTCCGTTGATAATTTGCTGTAGAAACATACCCTTCCTCCCTTTCAGACCTGTGCATTAAGCACGGCATTTTTAAAAAATCTTCTTAGCTTATAGCAAACCCCTTTTTGTTTTGTTTGCATATAATAAAGTAAATAGTATCTATCACAATATGATATAAAACGCAGTCAAAAAACAGACTTTTACCTCATATGTAATAATAACGGTTGTACATACGTGCTGTCAACCGATAAAATTTATGTTTATGTTGCTTAAATTATAAAAAACCCCTTGTTTACGTGATTTTTTGCATGAATAAATTTTTTATTTTTTTATATTTTTTGTAGCAAATATTATTATAGCTTATTTTTTCGCGAACTTGTATGGCTTATTTTACAAAAACTCTCAGGTCCCGCACCGGTTGACACTGAAAATAAATTCATAGTATATTATTACTGTTATAGCTATCGTCCGGTACTGAAGCCGGATATATCCTCAATTGTACATACCTATATTTATATACAGAAAGATGGTAATAGAATGAAAACCGCTTCACTTGAAGAACAACTTAGAA
>CAZBNY010000126.1:0-5940 GCA_964493235.1 uncultured Lachnospiraceae bacterium | reverse complement strand
CTTATATGCTGAGGGCGACGTGATTATAACGCTTGAAGGAGAGAATATAATTTACTGCTACGCTGATGAAGATTCAGAAGAGGCGGAAAATATGCCTTTATTTGTTGTTGGTGTCGGTGATATTACAATTGGTGGAGATGGTTCGCTTTATACAGGCGGAATATTTGTAGACTATGATGGTGAAGAAGATGGTGAAGAGAATATCACAATCAACGGCGGAGAAATAACCCTTGAAGCATTTGAAGGAGCAGAAGTTGAGTACGCTGTTTATGCGGAAGGCTCCGTGGAAATCGGCGGAGACGCAGAGGTAGAAATAAATGGTTATTATCCGGAAGGTATAGATGCGTCAAATGTAACATTTAAAGATGCAGTTGAGGTTGATATTGATATTAAGGCTGAAGAGACTGAAGAGACTGAAGAAGATGAGAACGAAAATGATACTTTACCTACTAATCCTTTAACAGGTATTTCAGCCGAGAATATAAGCTTTGAACTTAGCGAAAATGGCGCGTATGTTAGCGCTGAAGTCGCTGAAGACGATGGAAATTTGGCCATATTCGCGAGTAATGAAGAAAATGAAGCCGGAGAAATCGAGCTTGCCGGCTACAATTATATAACAGCGCCTAAAGATGGAGCTGTGGGTTCGGTCGAAGAGGATGGCTATAGCTACAAAACGATATTAGATGGTGAAGACCCTGCAACCACGATTAAAATTGTGTGCCAAAAGGAAGAGGAAGAAACAGAGGAAACCGGGTCAAGCGCCAGGCACGTTTATGAGCTTACGGAAATAAGCGGCGGCGTATATTCAGAGGACATAGAGGAGCCGGAGTATGTGTTCATCGACGTTCCTCCCACACACGAGTATTATGATGAAATAATGTCGGCCTATTATAACGGTTATATGACAGGGGTAAGCGAGAATATGTTCGCTCCCGACGGAACGCTCACAAGGGGAATGGCCGCCACGATACTTTGGAACATGGCCGGAAATCCCGAGCCCGCGGATGTCGCGCCCTTCCTTGACATAACAAGTGACGCCTGGTACGCCAAGGCGGTCGCCTGGGCCTATGAGCAGGGAATAATCCTTGGCTATGACGAGGCGGCGACGGCTTTTGGCCCTAACGACTTCGTAACGGTGGAGCAGTTCGAGATAATGATAAGCAAGTTCGGCAATACGGAAGTACCGGCCTATACAGGTATATCTCCGTATGCCACAAGGAAATATATCGCTTTCAGAATAGCGGAATAAGACAGACGGAAACACGGCTTTGAGGTTTATAAAATGTTAAAAACAGCGGGAGAGCTTATAAAGGCTTACTCCCGCTGAATTTTTTTGCCTGTTTTATTTTTGCGTAAAGTATGTGACAAAGTATACGATAGCCGCCAAAAGCACCATTGTCGCGCCTGCCGCGGTGTCGGCGTAGAAGGATATTATAAGTCCGAGAATGCCGCAGAACATCGCTATGACCGTGGACATAATGTGATACTGCCTTGAGTTTTTCGCTATGTTCCTTGCCGCGGCGGCGGGAAGTATAAGCAGGGAGTTTATCGTCAGTATGCCTATCTGCCTGATAGAGAGCATTACGGCAACGGCGATGATAACAACAAACACGTTTTCCGTAAAGGCGTTGCGTACCCCTCGGCTTGAGGACAGCGACGGATTGATGCTCAAAAGCAGCAGGTCATTGTAAATAAAATACCATACGACATATGTCAGGACAAGAACGACCGCCAAAACGCCTATATATGACGGCGAAACGGTCAGAATGTCGCCTATCAGATATGAGGAATATTTGGCAAAGCCGCCGCTTTTTGAAAGAATGACTATTCCCAGGGCCATTGAGGCGGAGGAAAAAACGCTGATCACGGTATCGGAGGACGCCTTTGCCCCGCTTTTTACCTTTCTTATGCCCAGTCCGAACAAAATGCCGAAGGCGATCATACATATTACAGGCTCGCCGGCGCCGAGCATCACGCCGATGGCTATTCCCGTAAGCGCGCTGTGTCCCAGAGCGTCGGAGAAAAAGGCCATTTTGTTATTGACGGCCATAGTTCCCAGCATACCAAAGAGGGGAGTGACGAGCAGCACCGCCAGCAAAGCGTTTTTCATAAAGTCAAACCTGATAAAGGCGAAGGGCAGAATTGCCTCCATTACATTATATATCGCTTCCAAACCTTACGCCTCCCTCAATGTATAACCGAATATATCCCTGAATTCCTTTGTGCCGTAGACCTCGTCGGGAGCGCCCTGGGCTATGACGGTCCTGTCCATCAGCACTATCCTGTCGGCGTAGCGCCTGATAAGGCTGAGGTCGTGGGAAACAAGCAGTATCGCTATGTGATATTTGTTTCTCAGCTCGGAAACCTTTTTGTAGAACATATCGAGACCGTTTATATCGATGCCCGAAACAGGCTCGTCAAGTATGAGAAGATCGGGAAGGGGTTCGATCGCCATTGCCAAAAGCACCCTTTGAAGCTCTCCGCCCGACAGGTCGCCAAGCCGCCTGTCGATCGTGTGTCCGACGCTGAAATCATCAAGTCTGGCCTGTATTGAGCCGCGAAGCGCCGCCTTTTGGCCAAGCCATATGGGACGTTTCGTGACGGACGCCGATACAAAGTCCAAAACGGATACGGGAGTGCTTTTGTCAAAGTCGAGCTGCTGGGGGACATAGCCGGTGACAAGGCTTTTGATCCTGCCGTCCTCGTGGTCGAGATAGGTGATTTTTCCGCTGTGGGGCCTTTCGCCAAGCAGGGCCTTGATGAGGGTCGTTTTGCCGGAGCCGTTTTTGCCTATGAGCGCCGTAAGCTCGCCGCAGTGGAATTCCATGTTAACATTATTTATTATTGGATCCTGTCCGTCGTACACCGACAGGTTTTCTATATTTACCCTGCATAAGCCGCAGTTGTTATGAATACTCATTTTTCAGCACTTCCTTTTAAAATACGGGCGTTGCAGCTGAGCGCCTCGACGTATCGGGACGGCGAATAGTCACCCGTCAGGACGGGATCAAGGACGATCACTTCGGTGCCGGTCTCCCCGGCTATTGTGTCGGCTATCGCTTTGGAGGCGTCGTCCGCCGCTATGAGCAGTGATATGTTCTCGCTGTTTACGGTGTCTATTATTTCCGCAAGCTCCTTCGCGGAGGGCGTCTCGTTTTCGTCCATTTCCACACAAATTTCTATATCCATACCGTAGGAGAGAGCCAGATACTCAAAGGCCTCGTTAAATACGCAGGCTTTTACGCCGCTGCCGTCAAAGGTCTCGATGGAGCTTATCTCGGCGGTGAACTTATCGGTGTTGGCCTGAAAAACGTCGGCGTTCCCGGGGCATACGGCGCTTAGGGCGTCGCATATGTTTTGAGCCTGAATAGCGGCGTTTTCCGGCAGGATCCAAAAATGGGGATTTGTTTCGTGATCGTGTCCCTCATGGCCGTCATGGTCGTGGTACTCGCGCTCCTCCTCAAGAGTGACGGTGCCTGCCGAGGTGTCCAGCACATTCAGACCGGTAAAAAGCGAAACGGCGTTATCAAGGAAGCTTTCCATTCCGCCGCCGTTTATAACGAGAATATCGGCTGTGTCCAGCTTCCGCATATCTCCGGTGGTGAGCTGATAGTCATGCAGACAGCCGGTCTGCGGCTGGGCCATATTCTCAAGGCTTATGCCCTCGGCGTCCCCGATGACGTTTTCGGCGATAATATACATCGGATAGAAGGACGTTACGACCCTTATATCGCCGCTGTCTGACTGCGCGGAAGGCGCGCAGGCGGTCAGGGCCGCGGCCGTGAGAATGGCCGGAATATATTTGATTTTTCTTAAAATGTCCATAAAATCACTTCCGGAATACTGATCGACCGGTGATATAAACGCAAATGATTTGCGTTACGTAAAAGCTATTATAATAGGTTTGGATATATTATGTCAATATTTTTCTTGCGAATATAAGTTTTGTGTGCTATGCTCATAGCGTTAAAAAGCTGAACTGCGGAATTATATGGAATTACATAAGGAAGGAGTTTTTATATGAGATACCGGTATCAGACAAAGGGAACCTGTTCCAAACTCATCGAGTTCACCGTTGAGGACGGAATTCTTAGCGATGTACATTACACAGGCGGCTGCAACGGAAACCTTTCCGGCATAGGCAAGCTTGTTGAGGGCATGAGGGTAGAGGACGTTATTGAAAGGCTGGAGGGCATAAGGTGCGGAATGAAGCCCACAAGCTGTCCCGACCAGCTTGCCAAGGCTCTGAAGGCGGTCCTTGAAAAAAAAGGAGAATAAATGTTTTTGCGTTAAGTATATTATGTTTTGTAGCATTTGGCTTAATGAAGAAAAAGAAGAGCATTCCCGATATAGAAGAAAAATGTGATGATAAATAGTTATTACATATAAAATTTCGGATTTAATATTTGCGCAGTGTTTTTTAAACACTGCGCAAAATTTTTATTGACAAAGACTTGTCCGTGTGCTAACATCGATTTGATTGGCATAGGTATGCTTACTTAAGCGCGCCTTTTTGCCGTTTATTTAATTTAATAACAGGAGGTGGAAGTTGTGAGGACAAGAATTACCTTAGCTTGTACAGAGTGCAAACAGAGAAACTACAGTACCACAAAGGACAAGAAAACTATGCCCGATAGAATGGAACTCAAAAAGTACTGCAAATTCTGCAAAACACACACACTCCATAGAGAAACAAAATAAAATCCGAAGGGAGTGACACTGATGGAAGAAGAAATTAAAACCGCAAACCCAAATGAAAAAAACGAAACAAAAAAGAATTCTCCTAAGAAAAGTACCAAAAAGGACGAAAAGCCCGGACTTTCTCAGAAATTAGCCGACTGTAAGGCGGAGGCAAAGAAGATCATCTGGCCTAACCGTGAGACTATGAAGAAAAACACAGTCACAGTTATCGCTACATCGTTATTAGTCGGTGCGATTATTTTCTGTATGGATACTGTATATACTACAGTTTTGAATTTAGTTATCGGCCTTTTGGCTTGATTGAAGAAGGATGGTTGCTATGTCAGAAGAAATCAGCAAACCGGCAGAGGCCGAAAGCAGATGGTATGTTGTACACACCTATTCGGGATATGAAAACAAGGTAAAAGCCAATATAGAAAAAATTGTCGAGAACCGCGGTATGCAGGATCAGATACATGAGGTCAGCGTTCCCGTACAGGAGGTAGTCGAGATCAAAAACGGTCAGAAAAAGACTGTCCTGAGGAAGATCTTCCCCGGCTATGTCCTTATCAAGATGTTTATGAACGAGGACACATGGTATGTCGTAAGGAACACCAGAGGCGTAACAAGCTTCGTTGGCCCTGAAAGCAAGCCCGTACCCCTTACTCCCGAGGAAGTAAGAATGATGGGCATAGAGACTGTCGCGGAGAATTTCGATATGGAAATTGGCGACACTGTAAAGGTTGCTTACGGCGCTTTTGCGGATTCCGTAGGAAAGATCAGGGAGATCAACAACCAGAAAAAGACGGCTACAGTCATTCTTTCGTTATTCGGCCGTGAAACACCGGTTGAGTTTGAATTTAATCAGATCATTAAGATGTAATTCGTTTTTTTAATGCGTGCAAGGCTTCGTCTTCACGCGTGGGAGGGTTAAACTATCCCGTTAATTACCACATTTATAGGAGGTGCCGAAATGGCAAAGAAAGTAACAGGTTATATCAAATTACAGATCCCGGCAGCAAAAGCAACGCCGGCTCCCCCGGTTGGCCCCGCTCTCGGTCAGCACGGTGTAAATATCATGGGCTTCTGCAAGGAGTTCAATGAGAGAACAGCTTCACAGGCAGGTCTTATCATTCCTGTTGTTATCACAGTATATCAGGACAGAAGCTTCACGTTCGTTACAAAGACTCCTCCCGCGGCCGTTCTTCTTAAGAAGGCTTGCAAGATCGAGTCCGGTTCAGGCGTACCTAACAAAACAAA
>CAZBNY010000125.1:0-5952 GCA_964493235.1 uncultured Lachnospiraceae bacterium | reverse complement strand
GTATATACGGTCGTTGGAGTTGAATAGAATATTGTACAAATGAATATTTTGATTTCTGAAGCTGCCGTCATATAATTATGACGGCAGCTTTAAAATATAAAGACAATATATTAACAATGTATTTATAATTGTATAAAATATAGCTGAGAAGGGAGTGAAAAAGATGGCTCAAACATTAATTAATATAAGAATGGACGAAGATTTGAAAAAAAACTTGGAGCAAACCTGCCAGGAACTTGGTATGAACGTTACAACAGCATTTACGATTTTCGCGAAAAAAATGTGCAGAGAAAAGAGAATACCGTTTGAGGTTTCGATAGATCCTTTTTATTCGGAAAGCAATATGGAGCATCTGAGACGCGGAATTAAGGCGCTGAACAGAGGGAAAGGCATTGAGCATGAGCTGATTGAGGAAAACTTATGAAAAAAAGTATGGTTTAATGAGGTTTGGTAAGACTATATGTATTGGCAAGGCCAAGATAAAAAGACGTGAATCAATATGCTGATAAAAGACATCGAGAGAAATGGTTTAGACGGGCTTGGAAAGCCCGAACCTCTCAGGGGCGATCCAAGCGGATTTTGGAGCAGACGAATCGATGATGTAAACAGACTTGTTTATAGGCTGAACGGAAAAAAATATGGTCTTTAAATGTATTAAGCCCCGCCCGTAAGATCTCGGGCGGGACTGCTGTTTTTAAAGCTTCTGCAAAGTATATGAGGGTTTTGCCGTCGGCGTTCATAACTTCAATATGAGACTTGGTCGTTTCAACACCGGATTCCTCAATGCCCTGTGACTAAAAGCCGGAAAGTGTATCGGCGTTTGTCTCGCGGTAAGAGTCGAAGGTATTTGTTATTTCCGCCTCAACGGAAACATCTTCGAGGCCTGCCTGCTCTTTGCTCGCGTAGCGGGAAATGAGCGTGTTACCCTCAACGGCAATCGTTATATCATAGCCGTCGGTCGTCGATGCTAAAGCGGACGCCTCATCGCTGAGATCAATGCCGTTGGCAGTATACCGGTCCGTTCTATGGCGCTTTCAGACTGGGCGGGTTCGCTGGAACAGCCTGTGAAAGCCGTGACTGAAAGTGACATCAACGCTGATGCTATAAATTCTTAATAAAAGATCCTTCTTTGTTATCAATCAGTTATCTGATTCGGAATATAGTTTATACTATTTTTTCGCAGACCGCGGTTGATTTAAAAAATCGGTAAGGAAAATAAGAAAACCTAAACGTCGGGATTTTCAAACCGCTTTTTCAGCGCGGATTTTTAATGATTTTTATCGTTTCCATTGACTTATCGGAAAAGCCGTGAATATGGCGGCCGTTTTTCACAGCATTTGTTATAAAGCTGTGTATTTCTTCCGTAATTATCTCCCCGGGATAAATAACGGGAATACCCGGCGGATAGGGAGCTATCATTTCGGCGCTGACTTTCCCGACAGCGTCATTCAACAGTATTCGGCTGAATTTTGAGAAAAACGCCCTTCTTGGAGTGATCGCCATCGGAGGAACAGAGGGAAAAACAAATTCCTCGGAGGCACTGTCTTTACATTCTCGGGAAATTTCCCTGACCGCATGTATTAGCCTGTCACAGCAGGAGGTAGTGTCAGCGTGTCCAAGGACAGCTATTACATTGCGGCTGTCAGCCATTTCAGTGCATATGCCGTATCGTGACAAAAGCCTGTCCGCCAGTTCAAAGCCTGTCATTCCGTCTAAGCGGAACACTATTCTTGTTATATCGACGTCAAATATATTTCTGTCATCGACTCCGTCGGGGCAGTGAACGCCGTCTATTCCGTTGAGTGATGAACGCAGATACCGTGCGGTCTCAATAAGCTCTTTGATCATCTCGCCGCCGTGAATAGCCGCCTGACGTCTGGCAGCATCCAGTGAGGCCAGGAGAATGTAGGACGGACTTGTGGACTGTACCAGCCTAAGCGCCGCGTCGACCCTTGAAATATCGGCCAAATTGCCTTTGATATGGAGCATGGAGCTTTGGGTCATGGAGCCAAGGGTTTTGTGTATGCTCTGAGCGGCCATGTCGGCACCGCTTTCCAGGGCGGACTTGGGAAGCTTTGGGGAAAAAGCCAGATGCGCCCCGTGGGCCTCGTCCACCAACAAAAGCGCTCCGTAGGAATGGCAGATCTCAGCTATTTTCTCAAGATCGCTACATATACCGTAATAGGTCGGGTTTGTGAGAATAAAGGCCTTTATATCGGGGTCCTTCTCAAAGCCGGCCTGTACCTTTTCGGGCGAAATGCTTCCGAAGGAAGCGAAACTGACGCTATTTTCAGGCTCTATGTATATTGGAGAGGCTCCGCTTATTATAAGTCCCATGAGTACGGATTTATGGCAGTTCCTGGCTACCAGTATTTTTTCGCCCTCTGAAACGGAAGCCGTTATCATGGCTTCATTGGCGCAGGTTGTTCCGTTTACAAGAAAAAAGGTCCTGTCAGCGCAAAAAAGCTCCGCCGCCAGATCCTCGGCTTCTTTTATAAAGCCTTCGGCTTCGTGGAGGTCGTCGGTAAGGGGCGTCTCCGTAAGGTCGTATTTGAGCAGTTCCCTGCCAAAAAGATCGGTCAATCCGCTGTCAGCCCCACTGCCCCTGTGATGTGAGGGTACGCAGAAGTAACCGACTGCTGTTTTATCAAATTTTTTAAGGCCGTCTAAAATCGGCGCTGTTTGTTGTCTTTTATCCATTGTTTCACCCTGATGTTTTTGATAAGACGGAGAATAGCCGTCTATTATTCCATAAAAACCGCCGACGCGTAAATAGCGTACTCCGCGTAAGCCGCACGATTTACGTTTCCGCGGCGTCGCTGTCTGTAATTTATGACAAGCATAACATTTTTAAAGGCTCCAGTCAACTTGACGAAATGCCTGAAATAAGCAAAACGCTTGAAGTTATTCACTCTGTTATGATATAATAATAAAATATGTTAATTAATAGATCCAATTGGATTTTATGAGGTGATAGAATGGCGCAGAAAAAGACGGCGGCAAAAACAACAGCGAAAAAGACTACCGCCAAAAGCAGTACAAGCGGCAAAAAAACAACAGCTAAAGGCAAGAACGGTAAAAATTCCAAAAACAGCGGACGAAAGACTAAGAAAAATTACGACGACAGCGTAATGCTGGACGAGGTAATAAGCCTTATCGTAATAGCGGCGTCGATCGTTGCGCTTATCAGCCTTTTTACCGATAAGATAGGCGTTGTGGGAGAAATAATCGGGGACCTGCTGAAGGGCCTGTTAGGCATTGGTGGGTATTTTCTGCCGTTCGTAGTCATAGCGTTCTGCGTATGGCTGCTTTTCAGTGAGGAAAGGAGAGGGCTGAGGTTCAAGGCCGGAGCGGCGGCGCTTTTTATAATCTGCATGGCGGCCTTCGCCCACGCTATATCGGCCTCAGAACAGGGAACGCTGACTATGGCGAAGCTGTATTCCAACGGAGCGGCGTCAAACGGCGGAGCGATAGGCGGTATCATAGGCGGGACACTTGTCAAATATTTTGATAAATTAGGTACATATATAATCCTTTCGGTGCTTATTATCATAGCCATTGTAATGGGAACGGGTCTTTCCTTCTTTGGCGGCGTGGAAAGCGCGGCAAGATATGTCGGCGATACGGGCAGAAGAAGGAACGAAAGAATACAGGCAAAGGCCGAGAGGACCAAGGTGAAAGAGGAAGAACGAGAAATGCGCCTTGCTGAAAGGACCGAGAAGGTCAAAGAACGCAAGAAGGTTTTCAATATACTGATGGACAGGAAGGAATTCGACGCGGGAGAAAGCGGGGGATTTGCCAATATGCCCCCGGAAGCCGCCGAGCCGAAGGAAAAAACGGAGGAGGCCTTCCAAGACGGAGTTATGCCGTCGGACTACATGGTGAGAAATATCGCCAGACATACGGGAAGCGCCAAGCCGGAAATGGATATTAGAAATGATGACGGTATGGCAGTGGTCGAGTTCAATAAGGAAAGAGGTATACAGTGCGTCATAAGTAACGGTACGTTTGAGGAGGACGAGCCTGACATTGAGCCGGCCGAGCTTGACATATCTGAGGGCAGGGCGGCCTTTGCTCTTGAGGAGGTCTCTGACGAGGAGATAGAACGGGAATGCCTTGACATAAGAGGGAACGACGAACCTGAGATAATCATTCAGAAGACCGGGAAAGAAGACGGTGAAACCGAAAAAACCGATAAAGATCCGGAAGATGAGCCGGACGATACGATCACGGCCGGAGCGTCTAAGGAGGGATATATGCCCGACAAGCTTATGGACGAGCCGGTGCATATCAGCAGCGACATAATTGGCGGCGATATTTATACGGAGGACGAGAAAAGAGCGGTGACAGGCATAGATGAATCAAAGTCCGAGCCTAAGGAGATAAAGATAAAGACTGACTATAAATTCCCGCCGATAAGCCTTCTCAGAAAGGATCCTTCCGTAGGCGCCACTCAGTCAAAGGCGCAGATGCTTGCCACGGCGCAGAAGCTGGAGGAGACGCTTAAAAGCTTCGGCGTTGACGCGAGGGTAATGCAGATAAATCAGGGCCCAACGGTCACAAGATATGAGCTTTCACCAAGCCACGGCGTTAAGGTAAGTAAAATAGTCAACTTGGCGGACGACATCGCGCTCAATCTTGCTGCCAGCGGCATAAGGATAGAGGCACCGATACCGGGCAAGGCGGCGGTTGGCATAGAGGTGCCGAACAAGGAACAGCGGTCCGTGTATCTGAGAACAGTACTGGAATCCGATCAGTTTAAGAATTTCCCGTCCAAGCTGGCCTTCGCGCTGGGACAGGATATAGCCGGAAACGCGGTTGTTACCGACATCGCGAAGATGCCGCATCTGCTTATTGCCGGAGCGACGGGTTCGGGCAAAAGCGTATGTATAAACACGCTCATAACAAGTATCATTTATAAGGCCAAGCCGGACGAGGTAAAGCTCATACTGGTCGATCCAAAGGTGGTTGAGCTGGGCGTTTACAACGGTATACCGCATCTTATGATACCCGTCGTGACCGACCCAAATAAGGCGGCAGGCGCCCTCAACTGGGCGGTAAGGGAAATGCTGTCGAGATATAATTCCTTTGCCGAAAATTCCGTAAGGGATATAAAGGGCTACAACGCCCTGATGGCGGATAAGGGACAGACGGAATTTATGCCGCAGATAGTAATAATAATCGACGAGCGTGCCGACCTGATGATGGCCGCGCCGAAGGATGTCGAGGACAGTATCATGCGTTTGGCGCAGATGGCCAGGGCAGCGGGAATACATCTCATTATTGCCACCCAGAGACCGTCGGTAGACGTAATTACCGGAGTTATCAAGGCTAATATACCCTCAAGACTGGCGTTTGCGGTATCGTCGGGAATAGACTCAAGGACTATACTTGACATGGTAGGAGCCGAAAAGCTTCTTGGAAAGGGCGATATGCTGTTCTATCCGGTGGGCATGAGCAAGCCTGTCAGAATACAGGGAGCCTTTGTTACGGACAAAGAAGTTGAAAATATTGTTGAGTTCCTCAAGAAGCAGAACAAGGAGAACGAATACAATCAAAGCGTGATAGATGAAATATCGTCCGCAGCCAGGACAGGCGGCGGAGAAGGGGAGCATGACGAGTTCTTTGACGAGGCGGTAGACCTTGTTGTGAGCAAGGAGAAGGCGTCGGTATCAATGCTCCAAAGGCAGTTCAGAATAGGTTATAACCGTGCCGCGAGGCTGATGGACGAGCTAGAGGCCGCCGGAGTGGTTGGCCCTGAGGACGGAAGCAAACCAAGAAAGGTACTGATAGGACGAGGGGAGTAAAGAGGTAAGTTGCGGCTGTGCCAGCCGCAGAGGGCCTTCTTTTTGCACTCTCCGAGTGAGAGGAGAATTTGCGGCTGTACAAGTCGCGAGGGCTTTTTTCTTACACACTCGTAAGCTGAGGGGTATTTACGGCCTTACAGGTCGC
>CAZBNY010000124.1:0-5998 GCA_964493235.1 uncultured Lachnospiraceae bacterium | reverse complement strand
CATCCGCTGATAACTACGGGAATAGATATAAGCTTTACGATAAATGAGGATTATATCGATATACAAAGCACGGTAAAATGCAAGGGAGAAACCGGTGTGGAAATGGAAGCGCTGACAGCCGTATCCGTCGCGGCCCTGACAATATATGATATGTGCAAGGCCGTTCAGAGGGATATGGTCATCGGGGAAATAAGGCTGGAAGAAAAAACGGGCGGAAAGAGCGGTGACTACAAATGGCGGAGGTAGCTTCGGTAAACATAAGCGAGCACAAGGGTACTGTCAAGCATGAGGTGGAAAGCATAGAGCTTGCCATAGATCATGGAATAGTTGGAGACGCCCACGCCGGAAACTGGCACAGACAGATAAGTCTTTTGGCCGAAGAAAGCGTCGATAAGATGAGAGCTATGGGACTTGAGCTGGCAAACGGGGCCTTTGCTGAAAACATAAATACAATAGGGATCGACTTAAAGAGCCTGCCTGTAGGTACAAAAATGGAGATTGGCGAGTGTGTGCTTGAGGTCACGCAGATAGGCAAGGAATGCCATAATGACTGTGAGATAAAAAAGAAAACGGGAAAATGCGTAATGCCTACAGAGGGTATTTTCGCCGTAGTTAAAAAGGGCGGTACAGTCCAAAAGGGTGACAAAATAACTGTATTGGAGGGAACCAGATGAAACTGATAGATACAAGGGACGCCATAGGCCATGTGCTTTGCCATGATATGACAAGGATAGTGAAGGGCGAGTTCAAGGGAGCGCAGTTCAAAAAGGGACATATAGTGACCGAGGAGGACATTCCCATGCTGCTTTCTATGGGCAAGGAAAAGCTCTATGTATGGGAAATGGAAGAAGGCATGGTGCATGAGAATGACGCCGCCGAACGACTCTATAATATCTGTTCCAACGAAAATATATATCCCTCAAAGACAATAAGCGAGGGAAAGATCGAGGCCTTTGCAGAGTGCGACGGATATTTTGAGATAGACGTTGACAGGCTTGATGAGATAAACAGTCTGGACGACATAATGATAGCCACACGCCGAAGCGAAACCGGCGTAAAAAAAGGCGACAAGCTGGCCGGAATGAGGGTCATTCCGCTTATAGTCGAGGACGAAAAGCTGAAAAAGGCGGAACAAATACATGACGGAAGGCCGATAATGAGCATAACCCCGTACAAGCTGAAAACGGCCGGAGTTGTTACGACCGGAAGCGAAGTATTCAAGGGCATCATCAAGGATACGTTTACCCCCGTAATTGTCGAAAAGCTTGAGAAATACGGAATCACGGTAACGGAGCATATCGTTGTGGACGACGGAACAGAGAATATACTTGAGGCGATCAGGGAGCTTAGAAAGAAAAAGGTCGATATGATATTATGCACCGGCGGCATGAGCGTTGACCCCGATGACAACACACCGGGAGCCATAAAGGCAAGCGGGGCAAAAATAATAACATACGGGGCGCCTGTACTGCCGGGAGCGATGTTCCTTTTGGGATATTTTGATGACGGGACCCCGATAATGGGACTGCCCGGCTGTGTAATGTACGCGGGAGCTACTGTATTTGACCTCGTGCTTCCTAAAATAGCGGCCGGCATCTCGGTTTCAAAAAAGGACATAGTTAAATTAGGCAACGGAGGATTGTGTCTGGGCTGTAAGGAATGCAGATACCCGGTCTGTCCGTTTGGTAAATAAAAAAAAGGAGGAATTTATTATGAAAAAGTTTTTATGCGTGCTTGTCTCAGCGGTGCTGGCACTGGGAGCTTTGGCCGGCTGTTCATCGTCGGAATCGTCTCAGGAGAGCGGAGAGCAGACAGAAGAACAGGAGGAAAGCAAGGAACTTATTGTTTTCGCGGCAGCGTCAATGACGGATACTATGCAGGAAATAGCGGAAATGTATAAGGCGGTCGATCCTAGCGTAAATATCACGTTCAATTTTGATTCTTCGGGAACTCTCAAGACACAGATACAGGAGGGAGCTGACTGCGACATATTTATTTCCGCGGCACAGAAGCAGATGAACCAGCTTGACGCGACACAGAGCAGTGACGTAAACACAGAGGGACTGGATTTTATTGATACGGACACACGCTTTGACCTGCTTTCAAACAGCGTTGTGCTTATTACCCCTGTAGGAAACCCTGCCGGTGTGGAAAGCTTTGACGATGTAGCTTCAGATAAGGTAAGCCTTATCGCCCTTGGAAACTCAGACGTTCCGGTTGGACAGTATTCTGAAGAAATATTTACATATATGGGCGTTTGGGATCAGCTCAACAGTGAGAGTAAGATAACATTCGGAACAAACGTAAGAGAGGTTTTGGCCCAGGTAGAGGAAGGTGCCGCCGACTGCGGAGTAGTATACAGCACAGACGCGGCTACTACGGATAAGGTAGAGGTCATTGCTTCAGCTCCAGAGGGCAGCCACAAGGCCATTGTATATCCTGCGGCCGCTTTAAAGACAAGCGCTGATATAGAGACTGCCAAGGCTTTCCTTGAATACCTTAAAACTGATGAATGTACAGCGGTTTTTGAGGCTGCAGGCTTTGTTATAGACAGATAATAGAAGGTGCTTAGATGGACTGGTTTCCCCTATATAATTCCATAAGGATAGCGCTCATAGCGACGGTTTTTACTTTCTTTATAGGGATATTCGCGGCTTATTATATAGCCAGACTCCCCGGAATAGCGAAGGGAGTGCTTGACTGTATACTTACGCTGCCGCTTGTTCTTCCGCCGACTGTAATAGGCTTCTTTCTGCTGAAAACAATAGGCATGAACGGGCCTGTGGGAAAATTTCTTCTCAACCTGAATGGCAGTAAGCTTACAATGACGTGGTACGCCTCGATATTGGCGGTAATTATAGTAACCTTTCCGCTGATGTACAGAACGGCGAGAAGCTCCTTTGAGGCCTTTGACGGGAATCTGATATATGCCGGGCAGACGCTGGGGCTTTCAAACACATTCATATTCTGGAGGATATTTCTGCCGGGGTGCAGGGACGGACTTTTGGCCGGCATAGTGCTTGCGTTTGCGAGAGGATTGGGAGAATACGGAGCTACAAGTATGGTTTCCGGCTATACGCCAGGCAGGACCGCCACAATATCTACGACGGTATACCAGATGTGGAGAGAGGGAAACGACGCCCTTGCCTATAAATGGGTATTCATTAATCTTGCCATATCCTTTGTCGTGCTTGTGGCGCTGAATCTCTTTGAGAAAAGAGCGGAAACAAGGAGGAGATAGTCTTGGAGCTGAAAGTGAAGATCAAGAAGCGTCTGCATCAGTTTACTTTGGAGGCGGATATAGAGACTGATTCATCTCTTGGCCTGCTGGGGGCGTCTGGCAGCGGGAAAAGCATGACCCTTAAATGTATAGCCGGAATAGAAAGACCGGACGAGGGCCTGATAACGCTCAACGGCAGAACTCTTTTCGACTCGGCGAATAAAATAAACCTGCCTCCGCAGAAAAGAAATGTGGGTTATCTTTTTCAGAACTACGCCCTGTTTCCGAACATGACAGTCAGAGAAAATATCGAGGTGGCGTCTAAAAAAAGCAAAGCCGATACAGACAGAATGATAGAGGATTTTTATTTGTCCGGACTGGAGGGCAAATATCCCGGAGAGATCTCAGGGGGACAGCAGCAGAGAACGGCCCTCGCGAGAATAATAGCCAGCGAGCCTGAGCTGATACTTCTTGACGAGCCGTTTTCGGCAATAGACAGCCATATGAGATGGAAGCTGGAAATGACAGTTTCAGACATAATCAGGGATTTCGGCGGACTTACGGTGATGGTTACGCATGACAGGAATGAGGCCTACAGGAACTGCCGCAGTATATGTATAATAAACGAAGGCAGGACGGAGGTAATATTGGACAACAATGACTTCATGCACAAGCCAAAAACGGTCGGGGCCGCCAGAATATCCGGCTGCAAAAATATATACAGATTTGAAAAAACTAATGATGACAGACAAATTTTCATACCTGATTTGAATATATATTTAAATATCGATAGAAGTCCGAGCGAAGAGCAGAGCTTTATCGGTATCAGGGCGCACTATTTCAGCCTTGAGGGCGGGAAGAACCGGATAGACTGCGAGGTCGAGCGAATAATAGAAGATGTGTTTTCAACTATTATAATGCTCAAGACCGTGAAAAACGGGGCCGAGCTGATAAGGTTTGAAACGGATAAGGGAAAGACCGATGGACTGAAAAAGGGCAGCCTGATAAGTATTTATATCAGTTCTGAGAATATTTTGCTGCTTGAGTAAAGGAGACGGTTTTATGTATACTGCCGCGGTTATAACTGTGAGTGACAGAAGCTACAGAGGAGAAAGGGAGGACAGCGGTGGCCCGCTGGTCAAAAAAATGCTTGAGGAGGACGGCTACGAGGTCGTTATATGCGATATAGTTCCCGATGAGAAAGAAATGATCTCTGAATCACTTATGAAAGCCGCATCGGCGGACATTGCCCTTATCGTCACTACCGGCGGAACGGGTTTTGCCCCGAGAGACGTAACGCCCGAGGCTACGATCGCCGTATGCGAAAGGCTTGTACCTGGCATACCTGAGGCCATGAGGATGCTTACGATGAAATATACAAGCCGCTCTATACTTTCCAGAGCGGCCTGCGGAATAAGAAAAAGGTCACTTATATTGAATCTTCCCGGTTCACCTAAGGCGGCAAGGGAAAATTTTGAGGCCGTAAGCGAACCGATAAAACATGGACTGAAAATGCTCAGGGACAAACCGATAGATTGCGCCGAACTTAAGGACTGAGCAATGAAAAGCCAAACGATAGAGTTGGCTATAAACAGATGTATGGACAACGGGTTTCAGAAATTTGGCCCGTTGTTTTTTGGCGAAAAGTATTGAGAAAATGTATTTATCTTAGAAAGCTTTTTGTTTTACAAAGCTTCATGTTACCCAAAACGGCTTTGCTTACATTACAAAACCAACCAATGAGGTTGGTTTTTGCTGTATTTTGTCATAAAACTGTTGACGAAATAACGCGTTGGTAATATTATATAATTTAAGTACCCTTGTCAGTTTCGGCTGCCGAGGATATGAATATAAAACGTTAAGGTGCTTTCGTAACGGAAAGAGAATAGGGAATACGGTGAAAATCCGTAACAGCGCCCACTACTGTAACTTTGACGAACTGCCGCAGGCTGTCGGCCGCCACTGGTCTTACTGACTGGGAAGGTAAGCGGCATAGTAGGACGATGAGAAGCCAGGAGACCTGCCTTAACGGGGGACAAAATGCAAATCTCGGGGAATGGAGATGGGTATTATTTTTATGCCCGTTTCCTCCGAAAAAAAGGAGGAGTAACAAATGAACAAAAAGGAAAACGCGCCTTTCAGGGCCGATGTCGTGGGCAGCTTTCTGCGTCCGGACTATCTGAAAAGGGCAAGGGAGGACTTCTCGGGAGGAAAAATAACCGCGGAAGAACTCAAAAGAACAGAGGATAAGGCAATTGCTGAACTTATCGAAAAACAAAAAAATGCCGGAATGAAGGTAATAACCGATGGTGAATTCAGAAGGAGCTGGTGGCATCTCGACTTTATGTGGGGCCTTAACGGTGTGCGGAAGGTCGAGGTTGGAGAGGGTTATATCTTCAACGATGAGGTGACAAGGGCCGAATCAGCCGCGGTATTCGGAAAAATATCCGGAGATAACCACCCGTTTGTGGAGCATTTCAAATTTGTAAAGAGCTTTGAGGACGAAAATGTTGTCGCAAGGCAGACAATACCGGCTCCGGCGCAGCTTTTGGCCGAGCTACAGAGAGGCGACAACCTTCTGGTGACTAAAAAATTCTATGAAAATGACGATGCTCTCCTTGAGGATATAGCGGAGGCCTACAGGACAGTAATAAGGGATTTGTATGACGCGGGCTGCAGAAATGTTCAGTTTGACGACTGCACATGGGGAATGCTTTGCGATAAAAATTTTTGGAACGCCCTGCCCAACGGCAAGGAGGATATGTATAAAATGGCCGA
>CAZBNY010000123.1:0-6072 GCA_964493235.1 uncultured Lachnospiraceae bacterium | reverse complement strand
TAACATTCATATATGAAATTTTCTATCATAATCTTGTTCTGTGGATAATAGCAGAGCCCCCTCGTCAACGGTCGAGATGAACGGGCTTCGCCCGCCGTTGACAAATGCGTTTGCCCCTGCTTATATGGCAGCCAAGAAAGCGAAAGCATGAGTTCCTTCGCCCTCGTGTAGTATGGTTTTTATATCTGCCCGTATCGTTTTATATCGCTACAAATAATTCGTGCACCATTTGGACACCGAATTGTCAAAATCATCCGCTGTTTTGAATGCCTTGATCTGAAAAAATCCAATATTTGCAAGGACTTTCACAGCTCGGGACTTTTCGATGGCAAAAATTCAAATACTATTTTTTATGTATATGGCAAGCCATCACCGAGACGGAACGACACTCATTTCTTCTCAAAAAAGACATTATTTTGTTATATCTCTTATCCATTTCCTGCTTTTCAGCCTTGTGACAGAGAATGGGATTTTGAAAATATTTTCTGAATAAATACCCATACATATAAATACTAACGGAGCGTTAAGTACCAGGCTCATCAGCGCGGTAACAGGTATTGTTATACACCAGAGCGGCACAAGGTCTATTATTATCGCCGCCTTTATGTCACCGCCGGACCTGAGCACTCCGGTAATAAGAGTATTGTTGTAGGAGCGCACGGGCAGTTGGATCAGATAAACAACGCACATCAGGGCCGCGGCCTGGGAGGCAAACTCGCTTAAGTTAAACAGAGGGAACAGCCTTGGCACAAATACCGTCGGCAGAAGTACGGCCAGAAGAACCGATATAAACGCCCCGATAAGCAACGACAGCCTGAGCATACGGCAGCCAAAGGAGTATATCTTGTCCTCATCTGTTCCGGACCCTATAAATTTTCCTAAAATTATTGCCGAGGCATCGGCTACCCCATAGCACAATACAACGGCTATCTTGTCGATATTGTTCATGACAGCATAGGCCGAAAGAATGTCGGCGCTGATCGCCATATGTCCAAGTATGACAGTTATCATTGTGGAACCAAGTCCCCAGCCGAACTCGTTGAATATTACGGGCGCGGAACAGGAAAAGAACTTTTTGAATACCGATATGCCGGGATTTAATATAGGCTTCATGGACAGCCTTATCCTTTTGTTTCTCAGAATATAAATTACTGACATTATGAATTCAGCGATCCTTGACATGAGGGTAGCTATGGCCGCGCCCGTTATCCCAAGCTGCGGGAAACCGAATTTTCCGAAAATAAGGCAGTAATTGAGAATTGTGTTCAGAAGGACGGACGTGGTAAAAACGGCGGTGCCGAGCATTGGATTTTCCGTACTGCGCTGCATTCCAATGTATATGGACGCAAAGGTATTGAATATGTAGCTTATCCCGACTATGCGTACATACGGCGCTCCCGTTTCTATCAGAAGGGGATTGTTGGTAATAAGGCCGATGGCAAATTCGGGAAACATAAAAAGCAGTATGGCAATAATTCCGGAAGTCATTAATCCGGCATACATGGTCGCGCCCATGACACGGTTAATGGATTCTATGTCCTTATGCCCCCAATATTGACTGACAAGGACTGACATTCCGCTTGTAAACCCAAACACAAGTATCTGTATGAGAAACACAAGGGAATTGGCGGCGGTGATTGCCGAAAGCTCGGCAGAGCCTATCATTGCTACCATAAAGGTGTCGACAAGACCCAGAGATGTAGTTATCAGGTTTTGCACAGCCATAGGTATGGCAAGAGAAAACAGGTGCTTATAAAAGCTGTCATTTTTATCAGCGTAATTGTTCATATTATTGATCCTTTCGGAAATCAGTCGACAGATACTTTGCACTGATACAACATTTTCTCGCGTTTTTATTTTGCAAATTGATAAAAGAATTCAGTAAATTATCTTACAAATTGCAGGTTGAAATAAAATGAGAAAATGTTATATATATAATTAGAATATACACAAAAAGGAGAGGAAAGACAATGAAAATTAATACTGATTTATTACACGCGCATCAGCTTCATGCCCGTCTTACAGGCTCATATGAGCCTCAGGCTATGGCTCATATAAGTCCCATTTACCAGACAACGACCTATGTGTTAGAGGACTTTGACACAGCAGTTTACCTCAACCAGCATGTTGACGAGGGCTTTGTTTATACACGTTTTGGAAGCCCAAACTGCGATGAGCTGGAGAAAAAAATAGCTCATCTTGAACACGCTGAGGCGGCTCTTGCGGTCGCATCGGGTCTTGGCGCTATCTCAACAGCGGTTTTAAGCGTTGTCAAGGCCGGCGACCATGTTGTATTCGGAGACGTTATCTATGGATGCAGCTATGCGCTTTTCGCAAAGGTATTGTCACAGCTTGGTATTACATATACAAGAGTTGACACATCAAAGGTCGATGAGGTTGAAAAGGCGATCCAGCCAAACACAACACTTGTTTATGTTGAGACTCCCGCTAACCCTACGCTTAAGATAAGTGATATCAAGGCTATTGCCGACGTTGTTCATTCACATGAGGGAATTACAATGATAGTAGACAGCACATTCGCTTCTCCTTATCTTCAGAACCCCCTTGATCTCGGAGCGGACCTTGTTGTTCACAGCGCGACAAAATATCTCTGCGGACACGGTACAGTAACGGCAGGCGTTATCGCCGGAAGCAAGGCAAGGATCGACCGCTGCCGTATGCCTTATCTCCAGTGCTTCGGCGCAGTACTTGACCCGTTTGCGGCATGGCAGCTCATGCAGGGCATGAAAACTCTCGGAGTAAGAATGGAGCGTCATTGCGAGAACGCTATGAAGGTTGCCCGGTTCCTTGAGGCTCATCCGAAAATTGACAGAGTATACTATCCCGGCCTTGAGAGCCATCCTACGCACGAAATCGCCAAGAAACAGATGCATGGCGGTTTCGGCGGCATGATGAGCGCAGATATTAAGGGCGGAATGGACGCGGTAAGAATAGTTATGAACAATGTTAAGGTATTCAGCCTCGCGACAAGCCTTGGAAATGTTGACTCGCTTATCCAGCACTCGCCTTCAATGAGCCACTTCGATATGAAGCCCGAGGAAAGATACGCTTCTGAGATCTTCGACGGACAGGTTAGACTTTCGATCGGTATTGAGGACGTTGACGACCTTATTGAGGACCTTGATCAGGCGCTTGCGCTTATCTGATCTGATTAAAATCACAACTAAATAATAAGCCAAAGGGGCGCATTGATTTGGACAGGTTTACTCTGGTTCAGTGAAATGCGCCCCTAAGTTTTGTTAGCTGTATATTCGGAAAAAAGGAAAAACTATATGATGGATATGGCAGCAAGCGTTAATGTTTACGTTTTGGGAAAATAAATGACAGACAGTGTAATTATTTACGGCGGTTTTAACCGCCTTATTTTTGCTTTACAGACTGAAAATAAGGAGATTTATTGCATTATCAGATTTTTTATAGTAAAATTATATCAGAGTAATTTTAACAATAAGGGGGAAATTATATGAGCGATACAAAGTATGTCGGAAGAATAGAGGAGCTGCCGAACGCTCCGGGCTGTTTTATGAAAAACGCGGTGAAAAAAGTCGTTTTCGGGCCTAAGCATTTCAGCGACGAGTTTGTAATGAGATGCTGGATTTTGGAGCCCGGCGCCGGTGAAAAGGATCAGCATAAGCATGGCTGGCCCCACTGGTGCGTAATGCTCGAGGGTGAGGGATATTTCGTCATCGACGGTGTTGAGCATAAGATGGAGCATGGCACATGGATATACGTACCCGGAAAGGTTCCTCACAGATTTTATAATTCGTCTCAGACAGAGAAGCTTGAGCTGTTATGTATTGTTCCTCCCAGAGGAGATATTGATCCGACGCTGATGGGATGCTAGTTAAGCCGAAAGCCTGTTTTCGGCTTGCTGTCGGGGAGGAACAAAAAAGTTCCTTATAAAACTTTTTTGTTCAGGCTCACGGCTAATATCAGGCATTGTTCATGGGTGGAAATGAATTCCACCCATGTTTTGGATAGAGATACAGATTATATGAAGGCAAGTATTACCTATGTTTCGGAGTAGTAAGATGGCAGTCTGAGGGCAAATTGCTTCTACGATGTGGAAAAGCTCTGAGGGAAGGTATTGCCGTATCTTTGAAAATAAGAGGTATAATCGGCGTTTTGCTTTGGTTTTATAGGATTGGGGTGTGACATATGGAAAACAATTTGCTTTGGGGCTGTATTGCGGACGATTTTACAGGCGCTTCCGATGCGGCGTCTTTTTTTGAAAAGGGCGGATTAAAAACAGTTCTCTTTAACGGTATACCAAAAGAAGACCACGTGATTGATACAGACGTAAAAGCAGTCGTGATCGCCCTGAAAATCAGAAGCGTCGGGAAAGAGGAGGCGGTCGGCGCCGCGCTCAAAGCGCTCGACTGGCTGAGAGATTCCGGCGCGAGGCAGATATATTTCAAATATTGTTCAACATTTGATTCTACGCCAAGGGGCAATATAGGCCCCGTGGCGGAAGCGATCATGGACGCGCTGGGCGAGACTAAGACTATACTTTGTCCGGCCTTGCCTGTGAACGGAAGAACCGTAGTAAGGGGTCGGCTCTTTGTAAACGGAGTGCCCCTTGATGAAAGTCCTATGAGAGATCACCCCGTAAATCCCATGTGGGAGAGCGAGATCGCCGAGCTTATGAAGCCGCAGAGCAAATATCCTTGCATAAACGTGGATTTGGAGGAAATGGAAGAGGAAGACGATGAGGTGTGGAACAGGCTCAATGAGTTTGAACGCCTTATGGGAAATTACTTTATCGTCCCGGACTTTGAAAAGGACAGCGACGCCGAGAGGATAGCGGAGCTTTTTGGTTCTTTGAGGTTTCTTACGGGAGGCTCGGGCATAATAGAGACATTGGCGGGAAAAGACGGCGGAACTCTTGAAAAAGATGATAACAGCGAGGCCGAGGGCAAAGCGCTGATACTTGCCGGAAGCTGTTCCGCGGCCACAAGAGGTCAGATAGATAAATTCATATCCGACGGCGGAAAGACGTTTAAAATAGACGCCATAAGGCTGCTGTATGAAAAACAGACTGTCGGCGATCTGTGGGACTTTGTCAAGGAAAACGGAGACGAGACAGTTCTCGTATACAGCTCCGATACGCCGGAAAATGTGAAATACAACCAAAGGCACGGAGCTAAGGAGATCTCCGAAAGCCTTGAGAACGCTATGGCGCTCCTTGCCGAGACGGCGCTTAAAAACGGCTATACAAGGCTGATTTGCGCGGGCGGGGAGACCTCGGGAGCTATAATGAAGCACCTTGGATATGACGCATATATTATAGGGAGATCCGTTGACCCAGGCGTTCCGGTTATGATCCCTGTAAATGACAGAAATATAAGAGTTGTTTTGAAATCCGGAAATTTCGGGGCCGAGGACTTTTTTAAAAAGGCAGTACAAATTACCGAAAAGTGAAATAAATCCGATTTAGATAATGGCGTGTCATAAGAACCTGAAAAGCAATGAATATTTAAGCATTCATTGCTTTTTTAAATGGTTTCTGATACACACTCTGTCGGCATTTGAATTAAGTTTATTAAGTCAAATGCCTTAGTGGGAAGGTTTGGAAAGCAACAGGTTTTCATGGTATAAATGCCATGAAAACCTGTTGCTCACACCTAAGAAAAGGGCAACCGAAAACGATTGCCCTGAGTTTAATTACTGATGCTTCAAAAAATAACGGGATTTTTTATACTCAATTAAATTTCATGGTTACAGATGTAGCATCAGAAGAAATAACTTTGCAATTTAAAAATTTTTCAGTGCTTTTTTGTTTGAGAGCCTTCAAAATTGCTTTCCTTTTATCCCGCATATTTGCATCTAACACGACAACGGGATATGTTATCTCCATATCCCCGTTTCCGGAAGATTTAAGGAATTCCCGAAGATTAGAAAAAGGATATGATTTAGGGCTTTGATTTAAAAGTATCTTTGCTAAAGTACGGTTGACTTCAGCTTCAACTGCCTTGACTTCTTTTGACATCTGTGCAATTTCGATTTCTCCTGCAACCGATTGTGAAATTTTCTCTTTTTTGAAACGCTCAA
>CAZBNY010000122.1:0-6087 GCA_964493235.1 uncultured Lachnospiraceae bacterium | reverse complement strand
TCCCCTTCTCCTGTGCGATGGCCAAGAGGGGTTGGGGAACGGGGAAGGGGTCTTCGGCCGTTCGCAACTCCGAGATGACCCCTTCCCCGAAAACCCTCGCGACCTGTAAGGCCGCAAAATAAAGCTGCCTACATCGGAGAGTGTAAAAAGAAACCTCGCGACCTGTAGGGCCGCAAAATAAAGCTGCCTACATCGGAGAGTGTAAAAAAAAACCTCGCGACCTGTAGGGCCGCAAAATAAAGCTGCCTACACCGGAGAGTGTAAAAAGAACGCATATTCACACACCGTTCCGTTACATACACAGTGCCTGCAATTGGCAAAGCTTGGCCTTGCCTCCTCCTCTCCTGTCTCGAGCATAGCTCTCATGCGCTCGGCGGTTTCAAGCACGTTTTTGCGTAATATATGGGTATTTCTCACCACAAAACAGGTGTTTTTATACTGAATAATGCTTTTTTTAGGTCTTTTATGGTACATATCCTCCACAATAAGCATATACGCTCCCACCTGAAGCATATCTCCCTCATGGGGACTCTCCGTCCGTCCGCTTTTTATCTCCACCGGAAGCAGTTCTCCTGTTATTCTGTGGCGGTATATCATGTCCGGCTTTCCCTGGAGGTCATATTTTTCGGAATAGAGTATACTTCCGTAGGTTACGTCCTCCCTTTTGTTCTCGGTATACATATCGGTGTAAATAAGTTTCCACATAAGCAGTCCCGGCATCTTTTTCTTTTCGCTGACCCCGCCTCTGCCGAAGGCCGCCATAAACAAAAGGAGCAGGATCACTGCTCCTATAAGCGCGTATGTCAAATCATGCTCCCTCCCTTTATAAGGAAGTACAGCGCCGCCGCTGCTATAATTATCAGCACGAATGCCGCACGTCTCCGTCCCTTCATAGCGATTTTATAAACATCCCTGTGATAGCTTACGCCCTCCTCAAGGCGTTCCTTCCGGCTGTCGTCAAGTCCCAGTCTCTCGTTTCTTTCCCTTTCCAGCCTTCTAAGCTCGCTCCTTCCGTATACCCTCTCATAGTACCACTGGTACGGACAGTAAGCGAATTTGCTGAATTCCGTGGCGGCTATAGTATGTCTGTCCCTGTCCATCAGTATTCGGTCCTTCTTATATTTCTCTGGAGCATTTTATGGTATCCGGCCCACGGTCCGGGGGTGGAGTCAGCGCCTATGAAGTCCTCAAACACCTTGCTCTTGGCGTCCATATCATCGGCGCAATGGAGTATATGCGCCTCTATAGTCTTTGGCAGTACAGGCGAACCGTATTCAAACTCTCCATGATGCGACAGTATACAGTGCTTTATTATCGTCTTAAGTCTGTCGGGGAACCCGTCTATAGAAGCCGCTGTCCTTTCCACAAGCTCGGCACCGATATAAATATGTCCCAAAAGCTGACCGTCGTCGGTGTAGTCATTCAGCGGAAAATCCGAAAGCTCCCACAGCTTGCCGACGTCATGCAGCATTGCCGAGGCCACAAGTACGTCCCTGTTTACGAATTTGTATTTATCGGACATAAAATCGCATATCTGCGTGACCGAAAGCGTATGCTCCAGCAGTCCGCCAAGATAGCCGTGATGTACGCTTTTCGCCGCGGAATGAAGCGGAAACGCCTTCGCTATATATCCGTTTTTGAGGAATATTTTCTCAAGCAGCTCCCTGATATTGGGATCCTTTACGGTGGTGATATATCCTGTCAGCTCTCCCCACATCTCCTTTATGTCCTTCTCGGTCGAGGGAATATAGTCAGTAGGGTCGTATTCTCCTTCCTGGCTTTTTCTTATCCTCTTTACGTTGAGCTGTATATCGTTGTTAAATATCTGGGCCACAGCTTCGATCTTTATCATATCGTTCTCAGCGAAGGACTGAATATCGTTATTCAGATTCCATACCTTGGCATCGACTGTCCCCGTTTTATCGGAAAGCTTGAGCGACAGATAATTTTTATCGTTTTTTGACTTAAAAGTCTGTCTGCTTTTGCACAGATAATGTCCGATTATCTGCTCGCCTTCCCTCATTTCGTTAATATATTTCATCATGTCCTCCTATTCCGCCAGCTTAAGGCTGAACTCGAATTTCGCTCCGCCCATATCGGACTCCTTGCATACGATCAGTTCCTTGTGCGCGTTTATGATCTCCTTGACCGCGCAC
The DNA here is from genome assembly GCA_964493235.1 of uncultured Lachnospiraceae bacterium. Lineage (GTDB taxonomy): Bacteria > Bacillota > Clostridia > Lachnospirales > Anaerotignaceae > Metalachnospira. Next base: position 3,931 of record CAZBNY010000122.1, on the reverse strand, counting down.
AGTCCGAGTCCGCTTCCGGTCTTATCCATACCCCTTGAGCTGTCCGCCTTATAAAACGCCCCGAAAATATGACGTCTCTCGCTTTCAGGTATCCCGACTCCGCTGTCGCTTACGGCGACATATACCTTTCCCTCGTTTTTAGGCACGGTCGTCTCTATCTCTATGACTCCGCCCTCGGGAGTAAATTTAACAGCGTTGTCCACCAGGTTATGAATGACCCTGTGTATTTCCTTTTTATCAGCGTTCACTATGGTCTCACCGCTCGCGAAGATCAGCCGGCAGGTCAGCTTTTTCTCCCTGAACCTGTGCTCAAAAATATCCATAACGTCACGTATAAGCTCGTTGAGGTCAAAATCGCTTCTCTCAAGCTCCAAAACGTTCTCCTGCGTTTTCTCCATATCTACTATATTGGTCGCGAGTACAGACAGTCTCTGGGTCTCCTCCATGATTATGTCAAGATAATATCCGTACTTATCCTCGGGAATTATTCCGTCCCGCATCGCCTGTATGAACCCCTGTATGCTCGTCAGTGGCGAGCGCAGGTCATGGGCGACGCTGGCGATAAACAGCCGCCTGTCCTGATCCTTTTTGTCAAGGCTCTCGGCCATGTAGTTGAAGCTTTCCCCAAGCTGGCCTATCTCGTCATTTGACGTCACCTCAAGCCTTCTGTCAAAGTTTCCGTCGGAAATTATCCTGGCGGCCTTATTCATTTCCAGCAAAGGCTTCGTGAGCTTTCTTGAAAAAAAGTATATGAGTATGACAGCCAGAATTATGCCCAAAAATCCTGACAAAAGCATTATCTCTAACACTCCGAATACGGTCGCCTGTATTTCCGGTACCGGTGAGCAAAGGAATATTCCGCCGTATGTAATCCCGTTTGTCATTATCGGATAACCGACCGTCATCATGTTTTCGGAAAACATTCCGCCGACCTGCCCCCTTACCGTAACGATGTTGCCGTTAAGCACTCCGTTTATAGTATCATTTGTAATGGACTGTCCTATCCATTCGCTGTCAATGGAGGAGGTCACTGTAGACACGACTCCCGAGCGGTTCAGCAGAAATATGCTCGTACCCGTAAAGTCCTCTATTATTTCTATTTTCGTCTGAAGCTCGGCCTTATCCAAAACTCCGCTGGATATGGCCTTGCCGTATTGTCTTGAGATAGAGCGAGCCTGTTCCTTAAGCTGCTCCTGCTTCTGCTCATAATAATAGTCAGTGCAGAAATAATACACGGCGCACGTCATAATACCCAGTACCGTCAGAAAAATAAGTATATAGTTTGCCGTCTGCTTGAAAAACAAAGAACCCTTCTTAGCCATCTATGTCATCTCGTTTCAAATTTATAGCCGACTCCGTGGACCGTTTTTATGCTCCAGCTCTCTCCCTCTTTATTGAGCTTTTCACGTATTCGTTTTATATGAACGTCAACGGTTCTGGAATCACCAACATATTCATAGCCCCATATTTTGTCCAGAAGCTGCTCCCTCGTAAACACCTGATTTTTGTTTTCCGCCAGAAAATAAAGCAGCTCCAGCTCCTTCGGCGGAAACGAAAGGCTCTCACCGTGGTAAATAACCGTGTAATCGCTCATGCTTATTTTGAGGTTTTCAAAAACGACCGTCCTGCTGTCGTGTCTGTCCTCTTTTTTATCATATCTTCTGAGGACGGCCTTCACCCTTGCCGTCAGCTCCTTCGGCTCAAAGGGTTTTACGATATAGTCGTCGGCGCCCATCTCAAGTCCAAGCACCTTATCGAATGTATCGCTTCTTGCCGTAAGCATTATTATCGGTACGTCGCTTTTCTTCCTTATTTCCGTACATATCTGATAGCCGTCCATACCCGGAAGCATAACGTCAAGTATTATAAGCTCCGGCGCGAAGGCGTAAAACTCGTCCAACGCCCTTCTTCCGTCGTACACCTCCCTGGTCTCATATCCCTCCTTTGTCAGATAGAGCGATATAAGCTCGGCTATATGCTTTTCATCATCAACTACAAGTATCCTTGTCTTTTCCAAAACGATCCTCCTCTCTTAAAGCGCTGCCTATTATCTCCCGGACCCTCGCGGCGAGGCCCTTTTCCTCCTCTCTGCTCAGTCCCCTTGTCTCAATTATCGGGTGATATGTCAGTCTTACCGACGCCTTATTTATCAAATAGTTGTTATCTTCAAGTATTTTTCGTGTTCCGTCTATTGTCAGCGGCAGTATCGGCGCTCCGCTTTTTGTCGCCAGCTTGAAGCTGCCGCCCTTGAATTCCAGCATCGGCCCGTCAGAGCAGGTCCCCTCGGGGAAAATACACATGCTCATTCCCGCCTTCACCTTATCTATGCCCTCCATAAGCGCCTTTACGGACTTTTTCAAATCGCTCCTGTCCATAAACACACAGCCGGCCAGACGCATCCATTTGCCGAGTATAGGTACTCCCTCAAGCTCTATTTTGGCAATAAAAGCCAGCGGCCTTCCTATGGTCGCCATTATCACAAAGGGGTCAGTCTGGCTCAAATGGTTCGCGACAAGCACAAAATTTCCTTCCTTCGGGATATTCTCGCTGCCGATCACAGTCAGCTCGGTCCCTGCCCGTTTCAGTGTCTTGGCCATCACCTTTCCACCCTCGGCCGAGGCATAGGCATAGCCCTCGGTCACGCCCTTCTCCTTTCCGATCTTATCAGCCCTGAGAGCATGGCGGTATTTTGTGAGTACACCGAATACAAGCGTAAAATATGTGCTTATCGTTCTAAAAAGCATAACGTTCCTCCGAATTTACATATTTCTTTCAAAACGCTCTTCCTCTTTTAAAGCGCTGCCTACTATGTCCTGGACCCTCCGGGGCAGCAGGCTCTCCTCCTCCTTGCTGAGTCCCTTTGTCTCAATTATCGGGTGATAGGTCAGCCTTACTGTGGCCTTCTTTATCCAAAAGTTGTTGTCCTCTAATATTCTGTGTGTTCCGTCTATTGTCAACGGCAGTATCGGCGCTCCGCTTTTTGTCGCCAGCTTAAAGCTGCCGCCCTTGAATTCCAGCATCGGCCCGTCGGTACGTGTTCCTTCGGGAAAAATACACATATTGTCCCCTGCCTTTACCTTCTTGATACCGGCCATAAGCGCCTTCATCGACTCTCTCAGGTCGCTTCTGTCCATAAATATACAGCCGACCGATTCCATCCATTTATTCAGTACAGGCACCTTTTTCAGCTCTATTTTCGCAATGAAAGCTATTGGAACGCCAATAGTAGCCATAATAACAAAGGGATCCATCATGCTCTGATGATTCGCCATAAGCACAAACGGCCTGTCCTTGGGGATATTCTCCTGTCCGGTAACTATGACCTCGGCTCCTGTGCATTTAAGCGCTCTGGCAAGCACCTTGCCTCCCTCTATCGCGGCGTAGGCGTCTCCGGCGGCCTCACCCTGCTCCTCTCTGATCCTGTCGGCTATGAAGGCGTGACGGTACTTTGACAGCACTCCCCACACAAGCACAACATATGATCTTATCGTTCTAAAAAACATAGTTTTCCTCCTAATCCAAATTCCAACGCTTTCTCCATCTGCCCTTCTTTATATAGAGCGGATATGTCGTGGCCGAAAACACCGGTGTAATTATCCAGGTCACCGCTATTCCTCTGAGACCCAAAGGCGTAAAATGGCTCATGGCGTAGGCCACAGGTATTTTTACCGCGTACTGAATGAAAAGACTGTTGAGCAGAACAAAGCCTGAACTGCCGCTTCCCTTAAGAAAGCCCTGCGTCGGGTACACAATGGCGTATAAGAAATACATAAAGCAGGCTATTCTCAAATATCCGACGGCTATTCCGATTACCTCCGCGTCGTCGGTAAATATCCCCGCCAGCCTTCCGCAAAAAAAGAATATCGTCAGGAACACGGCGCATACATACACCGACGCAAGCCTTCTGCCGTCCCTTATAGAGGAGATAGCC
>CAZBNY010000121.1:0-6196 GCA_964493235.1 uncultured Lachnospiraceae bacterium | reverse complement strand
CTGTAAGGCCGCAAATTAACCTCCGCACTCGGAGAGTGCAAAAAGCAAAAAAATAAAGGGTCTCCCCTTTATCTTTTAACCTCGCTCATCGCAAGCTTTATATCCTTCAGCATCCATTTCGGCAGTCTCATGTCCTCAGCCTCTTTGATCGTCAGCCAATAGTATTTGTCATGCTCCTCGCTCAAATATACGCCGCCCGAGCGGTATACACACAGATATGTGACTATTGTCATATGTACTTGGTTTTTCATAACGTCAAAAACGCGTATCGGCTTTAGGACCTTTACTTTCAGTGAAGTTTCTTCTGTTATTTCCCTGATAAGTCCCTCCATACAGTTTTCATGGAAACGCACAGAGCCTCCCGGAAGATCCCAAGGCTCGTTTTTATTCAGATAGCTGCCTCTCATTTCTTTTTCGCTTCTTCTGAGTACAAGCGCCTTGTCATTTTTGATAATAACGGCCTTAGCCGCCAGAGCAAAACCGTTTCTCATTGGCACACCTCCGACAGCCGTTATTTACCGCTGGCTTCAACGAGGAGCCTTTTGAGATCGGCCTCGTCAAAATTATAGACCTTATTGCAGAAATGGCAGGAAAGCTCCGCCTTTTTGTCCTCCTCGAGTATCTTTGTCAGGTCGTCCTTTCCTATAGCGAGCAGCGCCTTCTCAACTCTCTCCCTCGAACAGCCGCAGTAATACTCACACGGGATCTTATCTATAATTTTTAAATCCATATCGCCAAGTATAAGGTTCAAAATCGACTCGGGCGTATCACCCATAGAAAGCAGCTCCGTGATATACGGTATCACGTTTATCCTGTTTTCAAGCTTTGTAATAATTTCATCGGTGATACCAGGCATGACCTGTATGATGAAACCTCCGGCCTGCAAAATCGACGTGTCTTTGTCAACAAGGACTCCAAGCGAGACCGCCGAGGCGACCTGCTCGCTCTTAGCGTAGTAATAGGCTATGTCCTCGGCTATCTCACCGGAAACAAGCTCTGTCTTGCCGACATACGGCTCCTTAAGTCCAAGATCCTTTATGACTGTCAAAAAGCCCTTCCCTACGGCTCCGCCAACGTCAAGCTTTGTTGGCGATTTAGGCGGTATATCGACATTTGGATTAAAAACATATCCCTTTACCCTGCCTTTGCAGTCGGCCGTTACAAGCTCTCCCTCAAGCGGGCCGTCGCCCTTTATCTGCAATGTAATAAGGTCATTCTCACTTTTAAGCATTACACCCATCATGGCTCCTGCCGTAAGCAGCCTTCCGAGGGCGGCCGACGCTACGGGAGTCGTATTGTGCAGCTCTCTTGCTTTCTGTACCGTATCCCTTGTGGTAGCCGCGAACGCCCTGATACAGTCGTCGGCGGCCGTGGCTCTCAATATATAATCGCCCATCGCTATTTCTCCTTTTTCAGTACCTCTCTGGCAACAACATATATGCGCTCGCTGTCCTCTCTGACAGGCTCAAATGTGAACGCGTCGTATGCTGCCTCAAATCTCATTCCGCTTTTTTCAATAAATTTCTTGATTTCTTCAAGGCTGTACGCTCTCTCATAGTGTTCTTCCTGCGTCCTGTTATAAGTCCCGCCGCTGTTTTTGACAAAGAAGTTGAGATAATACTCATTTATTTTTTCTTCTTCATCATAATAGTTTTCCCAAATATAAACCGCCTCGTCGTCAACCTCAGTAAAGGTATTTTCTCCGTATATCTCCTTGAATTTATATTCGGTATTCATGTCAAACACAAACAGGCCGTTAGGGTGAAGATAGTTGTTAACCAGGTCGAATACCTGCTGCATATCCTCGTCCTCGGTAATATAGTTGAGACTGTCGCACAGGCACAAAATTGAGTTGACCGTTCCATATAGCTCAAACTCCCTCATGTCCTGAAGCAGAAAGAGCATATTTTCGATTCCCTCGGCCTTTTGCCTTGCCTTGGAAAGCATATCGGCGGAATTATCTATTCCGATCATATCATAGCCCTTTTTAGCCAGACGCAGGGAAATATTTCCCGTACCGCAGCCAAGCTCGCATACGATCTCAGGCTTTATATTGAATTTTTCCCATATTTTCTCAACATATTCGACCCAGCCGTCATAGTCAATATCTCCCATGAACAGGTCATATACAGAAGCGAAGCTTTCGTAAGCGGACAATTTTCTCTACCTTTCTTTTTATGGGCGATAGATCGCCCTTTCACATATAGCTAATTAAGTATAAATAATTTACATTGTTTTTTCAATATTTTTATAAAATTTTAAAAAATTCCGTCAAGCATTTCCTCTCTCGCTATCCTCATAAACTCAGATACCATGTTCCATATGTACTTATCTTTGCGGTAGCCGAAGCGTATAGTATAGGCTGTATCGGCGTTGAAATGGAATATCCTCAGCTTATCAAGCTGTTTCTTAGTCAGCACGGTTTTGACAAAGCTTTTGGGGCAAAAGCAGATGCCCGTCCCCTTAACGCAGAGCAGAAGCCTTGTTTCCATATTGTCAGAGCGCACCTTTATTATGGGGTGAAAGCTTGAAGGAACCTCTATTTCCCTGTCCATACGCTCCAATATATCGTTTTGGCTTTTGGCTATGAACGGGTATCCGTTGAATTTTGAAAGGTTGTCCACATATTTTCCCGAAAACTCGTCGCTGCCGTTTATCAAATTTTTCGGCACGAGCATTACTATCTCCTCCTCATAAAAGTCCTCGATGACCATGCCGTGGAAGGTTTCAGGCAGATTGGTTATGGCCAGATCCAGCTCCTTATTGAGCAGGCTCTGCTGTAGGGACTTATTGCTTCCTTCCAAAAGCCGAACCTCTATATTTGGGTACTGATTCTGAAACGCTGTGATTATCGTCGGCATTATGGAGCTGCTTCTGTCGTGATCAGTACCGACGAGCAGCTTACCCCTTTGGTTCTTAGTCAGATCATTGAATTCGTTCCACATGGACTGGTAGTTTTCATAGAAATTAAGGGCATATCTCTGGAAAACCTCACCGGCATATGTCAGCTCCAGCGGATTGCTTCTTACCAATAGCTGACAGGCCAGCTCCTTTTCCAGCGCAGCTATATGGGCGCTTAAGGTCTGCTGTGTTATATGCAGCTCGTCCGCCGCTTTGGTTATATTTCTTTTGGCCGCAACGGCTATGAAATATTCCATACTCAAAAAGTTCATGTATCCCACCTCTTATCACAATATTTTTACTGTATTATATACTAAAATAAACAGTGTTACAACTGTTATTAATTGTGCTAATATAAATACAAGGCCGAAGAAAAAAGCTCGGTTCGACAGTAAAAAAATATATATAAAGGAGGAATTTTTATGAACAACACAAAATTCAATACTCGCGCCATAAAGGCAGGAGAAGGTCCCGATCGTACAACCGGAGCGCTTAACACTCCTATTTACGAAACCGCTACCTTTGTCTATGCCAACACCCGTGAATTCGAGCAGGGCATTGAGGACGCAATGAGCTGGCAGCCGGGTGCCTGCCTCTACAGCCGTTCAACCAACCCCACTACGATGGCTCTCGAGAAAAAGATAGCCTCTTTGGAGGGAGCCGAGGACGCCGCAATCACAGCCTGCGGCATGGCGGCAGTTAACCTTGCCCTTCTCAGCAATCTTAACGCCGGAGACCATGTAATAGCGTCGGACGACATTTTCTGCTGCACAAGATCGTCCTTCGAGGACATTCTTCCCTCAAAGGGAATCGAGACGAGCATCGTTAATGTAACGGACGTCAACAACATTCTTAACGCCCTTCGTCCAAACACAAAGGTGATCTATCTTGAGGTTCTTTCCAATCCCCGTCTGGAGCTGGCCGACCTCTCGGCGATAGCTAAGATCGCCCACGACAGGGGAATCAAATTCATCGTTGACAATACGTTCCTTTCGCCCTATCTCTTAAGACCCATTGAGTACGGCGCGGATATAGTTGTACATTCGGGGACAAAATATGTAGTGGGTCACGGCGACGCCCTCTGTGGACTTGTCTCCGGCTCAAAGGCAGATATGGATAAGGTACGCTACTACAACGATAACCTTGGAACACACATCAGCCCCTTTGACTCATGGCTGGCACTCAGGGGAGCACGCACGATGCACCTGAGAGTAGCGAGACAGTGCGAGAACGCCCTTGCCATAGCAAAATTCCTTGAGTCGAGACCTGAGGTCGAATATGTGCTTTATCCCGGACTTGAAAGTCACGAGCAGCACGCTTTAGCGGTCGAAATGCTCAAAAACGGCTTCGGCGGAATGGTTTCCTTCCATCTTAAGGGCGGATATGAGACAATGGCCAAATTCGTGGACAGCGTTAAGCTCATGCCTATCGCCACAAGCCTTGGCGACGTTGTGACTCTCATTCATCCCAAACACCATGAAGGCGACCTGATTCGTCTTTCGGTAGGCTGTGAAGACGCTGAGGATCTTATAAACGATTTGTCCCAGGCATTTGACTGCATTAAGTAAATTTTATTTCTGTGAGAAATAAAAACCTCCGCGAAGCTGCAACTTCGCGGAGGCCAAGGTAGTCTGTATGCAGAGCATACATTTTTTAAACCCAAATGACAATATATAGTATTGCGCGGAAAAAGTCAAGAATAAAAAACTCTGTACGGTATTGTATATTTTTTCTCCTTATTTCTCACATATACGCAACCCGTCGTAAACAGATAAAACATCGGGAGGGAAATATATGGATTTTATAGTAACCTTTTTAGGAAACGCAGTCGACTTTTTATGGGGAACACCGTTAATTGTGCTTGTGCTTGGTTCCGGTGCTCTCTTTACAATAGGAACAGGATTCTTCCAGTTCAGGCATTTCAAATATTTCATGGGCAAGACCTTCGGCTCTCTTTTCAAAAAGGAGGAGCATGAGACAGGCAAGGGCCATGTAAGCGCGTTCACAGCCATCGCTACCGCTGTCGGCGGAGCCGTAGGCGTAGGAAATATCGGCGGCGTGGCTACAGCCATTGCCGTAGGCGGACCCGGCGCATTATTCTGGCTTTGGATCGCCGCACTTCTTGGAATGGCGCTCAAATGCGCCGAGGTTACTTTGGCAGTTTATTACAGGAGCGTTGACGAAAAGGGAGAGCCATACGGCGGCCCTACATACTATATACAGAGAGGAATAGGTCAGCTTCTTCCCAAAAATATAGCAAAGATTGCTACGGTTCTCGCGGCAATATTCGGCGTTGGCTTTGCCTGCAACTTCTTCTCGGGCGTACAGGGCTACACCATAGCCGAAGGCTTTACATCGGCGTTCAACATTGATATTCTTGTTTTCGGAGTTATTTACAGCATAGTTGTATGGATAATCGTTTGGGGCGGCGGCAAGCGAGTAGTTGAGTTTGCCGGAAAGATCGTTCCCGTAATGATAGTATTTTTCGTAGCTGCAGCCATCGGCATCCTTCTTATCAACATAACAAAGATACCCGCGGCTATCGGTCTCATAGTCAGAAGCGCGTTCACGGGCACCGCTGCTGTCGGCGGATTTGCAGGAGCGACAGCCAGGGCGGCTATACAGAATGGCATCGCACGCTCGGTATTCTCAAACGAGGCAGGACAAGGCTCATCGACAATGGTACACTCGCAGGCCCATACGGAACACCCGGTACGTCAGGGTCTCTGGGGTATGTTTGAGGTATTCGTTGACACAATGGTAGTCTGCACGGTCATGTCACTTGCGATAATCGTAAGCGGTCAGTGGAATTCGGGGCTTGAGGGAGCTGCTCTTTCGGTTTCCGCTTTCGGAACGGTTTACGGCAACATCGGTCAGAAGCTTGTAGCCATATGTATCCTTCTGTTCGGTCTTACTACCCAAACCGGCTGGTTCATGTACTATGACGTACTTCTGCGTCACGCGTTAAAGAACAACATAGCGCTTAAAAACAAAATCATCACATTTTTCAGGGTCATATATCCTCTTCCCAGTCTGCTCACTATTTTCTACACAGTTCACTACGGTCTGCCCACAGGTACAGTTTGGCTTGTAACAGACTTCTTCTGTGCAGTACCGACTACGCTTAACATAATCTGCGTTATCGCCATGAGCGGTGTATATTTCAGACTGGTAAAGGACTACAAGGCAAGATACATGGGTATCGGAAAGGTCGATCCCAGCTTCAAGGTGTTCTATGAGGAGGACGCAGATATTTAAGGTAGATGCTGTACGCACGGCCTTCTTTTTCTGTCCT
>CAZBNY010000120.1:0-6207 GCA_964493235.1 uncultured Lachnospiraceae bacterium | reverse complement strand
GTCTTTCATGACTTTAACCTCCTATGTTTCTCTTTTGCCTTGTCAGTCTTCTTTTATTTTAACACAGGAGGTTATTCCTTTTCTTTAAGATTCCTTTGTCCCCCAGTTGAGCCGGCGCTTGCCTTTTCGGCGCCAATCAAACAACGGGTTTCGATGGCGCAAAAGTCTCGAGACCCGTTGGTTATGCTTATAAAGCTATTGATTTTGATAAATGGCGCGGCCTTTATACGCGCTCTGAAAGTCCTATAAAATCAGAGCTTTTATTATTCTTCACTTTCCTCTTTCTTTTCCGTTACAAAGCCGCACTGCCTGTCAGAGCAGACAAGCTTGATAGGATCATGGCCCTTCTCGACCATATAGCTTCCGCATTTAGGACATTTTTCCCCGGTCGGCTTATCCCATGATACAAAATCGCAGTCGGGATTATGCTCGCAGCCATAGAAGGTCCTGCCCTTCTTGGATTTTTTCTTGAGAACTTTGCCGCCGCATTTGGGGCAGTCCACTCCCGCTGGCTCATAGTACGGCTTGGCGTTATTGCACTCCGGATAGCCGGGGCAGGCAAGGAATTTGCCGTATCTTCCGAGCTTTATAACCATGTGGCGTCCGCATTTTTCACAGATCACATCTGTCTCCTCGTCCTTTATCTCTACTTTCTCCAGCTTTTCCATAGCGTTGTCAAGCTGCTCTCTGAACACGGGGTAAAATTCCCTGATGACATTTTTCCATTCGTCGGAGCCGTCCTCGATCTTGTCCAGTTCGTCCTCCATCTCAGCCGTGAACCTGATATTGACTATTTCAGGGAAATATTCCCTCATTATTCCATTGACTATTTCACCAAGCTCGGTCGGAAATATGGTCTTTTTCTCCTTTGCCACGTAGTTTCTCGTTATTATCGTGGCCAGGATAGGCGCGTATGTGCTAGGACGGCCTATTCCCATTTCCTCCAGTGTCTTGATAAGCGATGCGTCCGTATATCTGGCCGGCGGCTGGGTAAAGTGCTGCTCCGGCTCTATCCTTTTCGTATTAAGATGGCAGTTTTCCTCAATTTTAGGGAATTTAGCTATGTTTTCTATCTCATCGACTCTGTTATAAATCTCAAGGAATCCCTTGAACTTTATTGCCGAAGTGCTGATCCTGAACGTATATCCCTCCGCTCCGAGCGAGACCGCCATTGTCTCATATACGGCTGGGCTCATCTGGCTGGAAACAAATCTTTCCCATATCAGCTTATACAGCTTGAACTGGTCGTTTGAAAGCGACGCCTTCAAGCTCTCCGGAGTTTTTGACGAATAGGTTGGCCTGATAGCCTCGTGGGCGTCCTGAGCGTTTTCCTTTGTTTTGTATATATTCCTTTCACCGGGGACAAAGTCCTCGCCGATGTTTTCCTTTATATATTCAGTTACCTGAGAGTAGGCTTCATCGGAGATACGTACCGAGTCAGTTCTGATATATGACACAAGACCGACCGTTCCCTCGCCCTTTATCTCTATTCCCTCATAGAGCTGCTGGGCAAGCATCATTGTTTTCTGTGCCGTGAAATTCAGGTATTTACTGGCCTCCTGCTGTAGTGTACTTGTTGTAAAGGGCGGATACGGCTTTCTTATCTTTTCGCTTCTTTTGATCTCGTTTACGGTAAGCTCCTTTCCCTCAATGTCGGAAAGGACCCTGTCTACGTCCTCTTTGCTTTTAAGCTCGCATTTTGTGTCGCCGCATGAATGCAGCTTCGCCTCAAACTCATTTCCGGCCTGATCGGCAACAAAGGCGCTGACAGTCCAGTATTCCTCGGGAATGAAGTTCCTTATCTCCTCCTCACGGTCGCATATGATCTTGAGTGCCGCTGACTGCACACGTCCGGCGCTCAGTCTTCCCTTCACCTTCTGCCAGAGCAGGTTGCTGACGGGATAGCCTACCAGTCTGTCCAGCACACGTCTTGCCTGCTGGGCGTTTACAAGATTCATATCTATCCCTCTGGCGTTTTTAATGGACTTCTCAACGGCATCCTTAGTAATTTCATTGAAGGTTATCCTGTCAGTTTTGTCCTCGTCAAGATTAAGGGCGGACATCAAATGCCAGCTGATAGCCTCTCCCTCACGGTCAGGGTCAGTAGCAAGATATATGTGGTCGGCGTTTTTGGCTTCCTTTCTAAGAGAGCCAAGAAGCTCGCCCTTTCCCCTTATCGTGATGTATTTCGGCTCATAGTCGTTTTCAACGTCTATACCAAGCTGGCTTTTGGGAAGGTCGCGTACATGGCCCATTGAGGCCATGACTGTATAATTTTTTCCCAAAAACTTAGTTATCGTGCTTGCCTTGGCAGGTGACTCAACTATAACCAGATTTTTCTTTGTCTTTTTTGTTTTTTTAGCCGGCTTTTTAGCCGCTGTCTTTTTTGCAGCGGGCTTTTTAGCCGTTTTTTCCTTTGCCGTAAGCTTTTTTTCAGCAGCAGCGCTCGCAGTCCTAGCCACTTGTGTACCTCCCTAAAGTGCAAGTATATATCTCTGACCCGGAAGCTTAGTGACAAGCTTTCGTATCTCAAGCAGGCTGATCTCAGCCCTTAGTCTGCTTTCCGGTATTCCCACTTTATCAGCCAGCGTCTCAAAATCCGTCGGCTCATAGCTCAGAGATTCTATAATAACCCTGCCCGTCTCGCTTAACCCCTCAAGCTTATCGGGCTTATTTTCTTCTTTTTTATCCGGCTTTCTCACGGTTATCCCAAGCTCCAGCAGTATATCGCCGGCTCCCAGTACCGGAGGACAGCCGTCCCTTATAAGTCTGTTTGTTCCCTCACTGTATTTGCTGAATATACTTCCGGGCACAGCGAATACGCTTCTTCCGTATTTCAGCGCCGCGTCAACGGTAGAAGACGTTCCGCTTTTCATCTCCGCCTCCACGACTATGAGCGCGTCTGAAAGTCCGGCTATTATTCTGTTCCTTCTTATAAAGTCGGAACCGTAGGTCTCCTTCTCCGGAGCATATTCGGAGATTATACAGCCGTCATTTTCCAATATCTCATCAAAAAGCTTCCTGTTGGACGACGGATATACCCTGTCTATGGAAGTCCCAAGCACGCCAACGGTAATACCTTTATGCCTGAGCGCTCCCTCATGCGAATATGCGTCCACGCCGATAGCAAGTCCGCTTACGACAGCTATACCGCACTCCGCCAGTTCTCCCGCCAGCTTAAGGGCGGCGTGCTTTCCGTATTCGGTACAGCGTCTTGAGCCTACTATAGATACTTTACTGATCTTTTCCGATGGGAGTATTCCTTTATAATAAATGCCAATCGGGGCGTCGTCAATGCTTTTTAACGCCGCCGGGAAATTTTCGTTATATTTTGAAATGTACTTCGCTCCGGATCTATTCAGTTTTTCGGTCATTTTTTCCAAACTGCCGTCGGAAGCCGCTCTGGCAATATTTGCAGCGTCAACCTCCGGAAGCACTCTGCACAGCTCATCTCTGCCAGCCTTATATATTTCCTGAGCGGAACCGAAATATTCAATAAGGCCATCGACATTTTTCAGACCCTTTATGCGGCTGAGCCACATTACATATATGTCCTCCGTCATCTGTACATCTCCCGCCTGTCGTAATGTTTTACATGACCTCTATAATATATTGTTTTCAATTCAAATTCAACACAAATATTTTTTTGTGTGAAAACTAACAGATATATTGCTAATTTTTGCGTCAATTGTTATCATATATTTATATAATTATGAGGAGGTTTCTAATATGCTGTCCAAAATACTGAGCGGAGCAGTAAACGGAATAGATGGATACGCTATAAGCGTCGAGGTCGATATTTCAAACGGCTTCCCCGGCTTTGAAATAGTCGGTCTGCCCGGTTCCGCGGTCAAGGAATCCAAAGAAAGAGTTCGCACCGCCATAAAAAATTCCGGCTTTGAGCTGCCTGCCAAACGCATTACCGTAAATCTGGCTCCGGCTGATACCAAAAAAGAGGGTCCTGCCTTTGACCTCCCCATCGCGCTTGGCGTTCTTACAAGCATGGGTGTCATAAGTCCAAAGCAGTATAACGGCTGTCTTATCATAGGCGAGCTTTCCCTTGACGGAGGTGTGAGGAGCGTAAACGGCGTACTGCCTATAGTTTACAGCGCCTATAAAAGCGGAATAAAAAGGTGCATAGTCCCGGCCGACAACGCCGATGAGGCGGCGCTTATCGAGGGCATGGAGGTCTACCCCATATACAATATAAGCAGCCTCATTAAGGGAGAAAGACTCGAGTGCCACAGCATAGATATAAGCAGTATACTTACAGGCCGTGCCGGTTCATCTCCGGTAGATTTTGCCGATGTTAAGGGACAGGAGTTTGTCAAAAGGGCAATGGAAATTGCCGCCGCCGGCTATCATAATATAATGCTCACCGGCCACCCGGGAACAGGCAAAACAATGCTTGCCAAAAGGCTGCCGACCATACTGCCCGATCTCACCTTTGAGGAAAGCATGGAGATCACAAAAATATACAGCGTCGCCGGAATGCTCGACAAGGGGCAGTCCCTCGTTACGGAGAGGCCCTTTCGCTCCCCTCATCACACAATATCGGCCGCTGCCCTGACGGGCGGAAGCAGGCTTCCCAAGCCGGGAGAAATAAGTCTTTCCCACTACGGTGTACTGTTTTTGGACGAGCTTCCGGAATTTAAGCGTGATGTTCTCGAGGCCCTTCGTCAGCCTATGGAGGACGGTCAGGTAACTATATCCAGAGTCAGCTCGTCCGTTACATATCCCTCTGATTTTATGCTCGTTGCCGCCATGAACCCATGCCCCTGCGGATATTTGGGCGACAGCCGGTGCCATTGCACCTCCAGCGAGATAACAAAATACAAAAACCGCATATCCGGCCCTCTGCTTGACAGGATAGACATATATGCCGAGACCCCTGATGTTACCTACAATGATTTGAATGTCAAAACACGGTCGGAAAGCTCGTCGGAAATTAAGAAAAGAGTCTCAGCCGCCAGAGCCATACAGCTTGAACGGTATAAAAACGATGGCATATTTTTTAATTCCGCCCTCTCGTCATCTCAGACAGAAAAATACTGCGTTCTTGAAAATGACGCGGCGGAGATCATAAAGGCGGCCTTTGACAGCCTTGGCTTAAGCGCCAGAGCCTATCATAAAATATTAAAGGTCTCCCGCACCATAGCGGATCTGGACAACAGCAAAAAAATCAGAGCCGAGCATATAGCCGAGGCCCTTCAATACAGGCCGTAAAAAAGCGGGGAGCATTCCCCGCTTCTTATATTACTCGCCGCCTATAAGTCTTTTATGCAGGACCCTGACGGCCTCCTTTTCATCAGCCCTGTTAACAAGAACGCTTATTTTCACCTCCGATGTGGTTATAAGCTCCACATGGATATTTCCGCTCCTGAGCGTGTCAAATACAGCCGCCGCCGTGCCGGGATTTGTCTCAAGTCCGGTCCCGACAACCGATATTTTCGCGAAGCTGTCATCAGCCTTGGTGTCAAAGTCTTTAAGCGCCGACAGAGCTTCGGCCCTGTCCTTTGAGGCTATAGTAAACAGGATACCGTTATCCCCTGTCCTCATAATTATGTCCGCGCTTATTTTTTTATCCGCCAGCGCCTTGAATATATCGGCGCAGTCCTCCATTCCGTTTTTAAGCTCTTTTATGTTTATCAGCGTGGCCTTTTTATCCGAAGCTATCCCGCTGACTATCCTCTTGGTTTTTTCACAGCATACAGATGTACCCTCACTGTCTGAAAAGCTGGAACGCACGCTCAAAGTCACGCCGTATCTTTTAGCCAGCTCAACCGAGCGGTTATGGAGTACATTCGCTCCCATCGTCGTATAGTCCAGCATTTCGTCGTAGCTGATCGACTCGATCTTTTCAGCATTCGCGACAACTCTGGGGTCAGCCGTGAATATCCCGTCAACGTCCGTGAATATTTCACATCTGTCAGCGTTCAGAACAGCCGCCAGTGCTACCGCCGTCGTATCTGAACCGCCTCTGCCAAGCGTCGTTATGTCTCCGAACCTGTTTATTCCCTGAAAACCGGCCGCGATCACGACCTTTCCCTCGTCCAGCTCCTTTTTTATACGCACCGTCGCTATAGACTCTATCTTCGCGTCCCCGTAATTCTCTGTAGTAAGTATCCCCATCTGCCATGCGTTAAGGCTCACAGCCGGAACGCCCATTCCCTCAAGGGCCATAGCCATGAGAGCCGCTGACTGCTG
>CAZBNY010000119.1:0-6294 GCA_964493235.1 uncultured Lachnospiraceae bacterium | reverse complement strand
TGAACCGCCTTTGCCGCCGCCGATAGGAAGTCCTGTCAATGAATTTTTGAAAATCTGCTCAAAACCAAGGAATTTAATAATGCCAAGGTTTACTGAAGGATGTAAGCGGAGCCCTCCTTTGTAAGGTCCGATAGCGCTTGAAAACTGTACTCTGTAACCCTTGTTTACATGAACCTTTCCGGCGTCGTCAACCCAGGGAACTCTGAACATAATAACACGTTCAGGCTCAACAAGTCTTTCAAGCAGGCCTGCCTTCTGGTATCTTTCATCCTTTTCGATAATAGGCTTAAGTGAGTTAAGAACCTCTGTAGCGGCCTGATGGAATTCAGGTTCGCCGGGATTTTTCTCGATCAGATTAGCCAATACTTCATCAACATAGCTCATTTTTTATGTCCCCCTAATAAGTTATTATTCGGCAGTCCCAATTTGGTTTTATTCAGGACTTTTCCGTTGTGAATACTATTATAATCACTTTAGAGCGATATAGCAATAAATTTCTTCAAATTATGATATTTTTTTATACTTTGAGTAATTATTAAGTGGTATCAAATACAAAAATCTCAATTTTAGGTCCAAAAAACGTTCCACTTTAGAACTATTTAGCTAAATGGATTTAACATTTTTGGCTTTTGTGCTATACTATTTCTATATATTTTTTAAACAGTCAAGGCAAAATATGAAAAATCCTATCAGATTTTTATTTTTTGAAAAAATATTTGGGAGGCTAATATATGATATTATTTTTCAGCGGAACCGGCAACAGCCGCTATACAGCGGAGCTTATAGGAAGCGTCATCGGCGAGAAGCCGGTTTCATTAAACGACATAATAAAGTCAGGCGCCGCTCCTTCTTTCAATTCCGAAAGTCCATATATAATCGTCTGTCCTACCTACGCCTGGCGTATACCTAGGATAGTTGAAAAAACAATAAAAAAGGCTGATTTTTCGGGCAGCAGGGATATTTATTTTGTCCTTACCTGCGGCGACGGAGACGGCAACGCCTATGCCTACGCCAAAAAGCTCTGTGAAGAAACAGGCATGACCTTTAAGGGCCTGAAATCGGTCGTAATGCCTGAAAACTACATTGTTTTGTTTAACGCTCCCGCCGATCACGAAGCGAAAAAAATAATCGAGAAGGCCAGACCCGAAATTCTTTCGATCGCCGAAACGATAAGATCCGGCGGAGAGCTTACCGAAAGCACAAAAGCCTTGGGAAAAATACTCAGCTCCGCCGTCAACAGCGTATTTTATCCCGTTTTTGTCAGCGCCAAGGGCTTTTACGCGACAGACGAATGCGTTTCATGCGGAAAATGTGCCGAGCTTTGTCCGCTCAACAACATTACACTGAAGGACGGAAAACCTGTCTGGGGCGCCGACTGCACACATTGTATGGCCTGCATATGCCGTTGTCCCGAAAAGGCCATAGAATACAAAAACAAGACCAAAGGGAAACCAAGATACAGCATATGAGGGTACCCCGGTAATTGAGACTAAAAGACTTATTTTAAGACCGATAGACGAAAACGACGCCTATGAGCTTTACGATTGCCACAAGGAGGAATCCGGCGGCTGGAACGCCGGCTGTAAGCCGCATGAAAGCCTTGAGGATACGAGAAAAATAATCAAAGAGATATTTCTTAATAAAGAAGGAATTTTCGGTATAATCCTGAAGGAGACCAAAAATCTTGCCGGCACTGTCGGTCTTTTGCCCGCCCCTGCCAGAGAAACCAATGCCGGAGCGAAAATGCCTGGCTATAGCCTCTCCAAGGGCTTCCGGGGACACGGCTGCGTGACCGAAGCCGTCAAAACAGTCATACACTATGGCTTTGAGCTTTGCGGCGCGGATATAATAACGACCAACCGCTTTACCCGCAACAGCCGTTCAATAGCCGTTATCAAGAAATGGGCCTTTCCTGTGAAGGCACGCTCACAGACTGACAAAAACAGCCTCGGAAATAAATTTCGAGGCTCGACTTAGCCTGAAGCTCATTTAAAAAATTACCGTAGCCGGCTGCTTGCCGGCAAAAAAACTAAACCCTGATGGATCTCATCTTACAGACTGTAGACAAGGCTGGTCCGGATAACGGCCGCTGTCTTAAGAAATATGATAACCGTCAATTCGCAGTTAAGCCGCAAAACAGCGGTTGCAAGGCGTTTTTGCCGATGGATATATCTGTTTATACCTCTGTTTATACTCGTCAGGATCCTGATTTTGATGAAGGGCGCCGGCTTTACCGACAAAAAAAGATGAGATCCTGATGGATCTCATCTTAAATATTGATCCCGAGATGCCGTTCCCGCATTTTGACACCTAGCCTAAGCTAGGTGGGTGTCCGCAGATAAGATTCTGCCATCCGCTGCCCAATGGGAATTATCTTGCGGCCCGGCATAGGTCTCTCTCGTATTGGACTCCCTTAATTGTAATGTAGGTTCAAAATAAACAGGTTCACGAACATCCCCGGAAACTTTATTTTCTAACTCGTATTATACTACTATTGTTCCTGAAATTCAATATTATTATTTGCACATTGTTCATTAGAATTTAAAAAATATATGCCATTATCATTTACAAATTTAATCAAAAAAGCATTTTAGTTCCTTTTTTCATATCTATATGAGAATTTTTCATGTTTCTTATCCTATAAGCGCGCCTATCACCGTGATGACCGCCCCTAAAACCGCTGATATATCCGCTGTGTTGAATATCGGCGCCTTATTAAAGTCTATGTATATAAAATCCGTCACTTCCCTGTCCCTCAGCCTGTCAATAAGATTCCCGATGCCGCCGCCCAATATGAGCGCCGGACCAAGCTTTTCATAAGCTCTTGCCCCGCTTTTTATAAGAAAAACAAGGTAAGCAGCAACCGCCGTCACGGCCGTCATCGACGCCGCCATGACCTTTTTCCTGTCATTGTCAAATTTATTATAGGCAAGGCCCTTATTTTTTGTATGCCAGACATAGAGTCTTCCCCATATCCTCTTTTTGCGCCCACACGGCAGGCTTTTCTTTACAGCGCTCTTTGAAAGCTGGTCGGCCGCGGCCGAAAGCAGTGAAATTAAAAAATATTTCATTTGACCTCTCCTTTTAAGTCGAAATTATGTATCAAGTATAACAAACCCCAAGTCTGTTTACAATAATACAAAGCTTCATTTTCTAAAACGCGAAATAATGTTATGGATTTTCTTGCCATTACAAATTTATTGTATTATAATTTTATTGTAAACAATTTTACAAATACCTATTTTGAAAGGGGTTTTTAAAGTGGCACTTGTAACAACAAAGGAAATGTTTGAAAAAGCATATAAAGGCAATTACTCTATAGGCGCGTTCAATATCAACAATATGGAAATCATTCAGGGTATAGTAAGCGCCTGCAAAAAACACAACTCGGCAGTTATACTCCAGGTATCAAAGAGCGCTCTTAAATACGCTCACCCTCTCTATCTTAAAAAGATGGTAGACGCCGCGGTTGAGGAAACAGGTATCGACATTGCCCTTCATCTTGACCACGGCCCTGATTTTGAGACCTGTAAGCTCTGTATCGAATCAGGCTTCACATCAGTCATGTTTGACGGCTCTCATTTAGATTATGAGGAGAACGTGGCAAAGACAAAGGAGATCGTTGATTACGCTCACGAGAGAGGAATCGTCGTTGAGGCCGAGCTTGGCAAGCTTGCCGGTGTTGAGGACGAGGTCAAGGTCGCGGCCGGACAAGCCACATACACAGACCCCGATCAGGCCGTTGACTTTGTAAAACGCACCGGCGTTGACTCTCTTGCCATTGCTATCGGAACAAGCCACGGCGCTTATAAGTTCAAGGGCGAGGCTAAGCTTGACTTTGACCGTCTTGAGACTATTACCAAAAAACTCGAGGAGGCCGGCTTCCATAACTATCCTATCGTTCTCCACGGCGCTTCTTCAGTAGATCAGGCTTCTGTCGCTACCTGCAACGAGTTCGGCGGAAAGATCGACGGAGCTAAGGGCATTCCTGTTGAGATGCTTAGAAAGGCTTCATCTATGGCTGTCTGCAAGATCAATATGGACACAGACATTCGTCTTGCCATGACAGCGGCTATCAGAAAGAGCTTCGCTGAGGACCCTTCGGCCTTCGACCCCAGAGGATATCTTGGAGCGGCAAGAAACGACATCGAGGCCCTTGTAGAAAGAAAAATCACAGAGGTTCTCGGTTCCGAAAACTCAATGGACTGAAATAATAATCGGACGCTTAATACCGGTAAAAAAGTATTGTATCAGCGTCTGACAGACAGGATCTGACGAAAGCGGGGTATATCCGGATTTTGGATATGCCCCGCTTTTTATGCTCACATTCTATGACCGTCTGTATACAAACAAGAAAAAAATGGAAGATGGGCTCTGTTTACGCTGATTTTCCGCCAAAAATAAATGACCCTCATGGCATTTATACCATGAGGGCTCTTGTTCATACCTCTGATTTGTTAAAACCTGATGGGCGTCAACTCGGTTGACACCCTCAGGCTTATTTCCGCGTCTGCGTAATATAATTTACTCTTGGCTTATCATATTTTCTATAAATATTCCGTAACCCTTATCCGGCTCTCTTACAAACACATGAGTGACCGCGCCTGCAAGCTTTCCGTCCTGAATGATCGGCGAGCCGCTCATGCCCTGCACAATGCCTCCGGCCGTGTTTTTAAGCCTTTCGTCCGTAATTCTGATCACAAGACCCTTGTCAGCGTCGGCGTTCTTCAGATCGACCGACTCAATTTTTATGGCGTATTCCTCTCTCACTCCATTTTCAAGTGAGCATAATATAGTCGCTTCTCCTGTTTTGACCTCGTCCGCCGGAGCAATTTCCATTGGCTCGCTATAAAGAGCCGAAACCGCCTCATCGCTGAGCGTACCGTATATCCCTTCCTCGGTATTTACCGAAATGCTTCCAAACAACACTGACTTATCCAGCACTCCGGTCATTTCTCCCGGAATTCCCTTTTCGCTTTTCTTTACTCCCGTTATCTCGCTTTTTACGACACTGCCGCTCTTTACGGTCATCAGTTCTAACGTATCGGCGTCGTACACTCCATGTCCCAGCGCGCCGAAGCTGCCGTCGGACGGGTCAATATATGTCAGCGTTCCTATACCCTGGGTGCTGTCCCTCACCCAAACGCCTATTTTATTGCTGCCGTCCTCTATACAGCTTATCGGGTTCAGCGAAACATCAAGTATGCTGTCGTTTCTCATAACCTTTAGTTCCAGACTTTCACCGCTGCCCTTCACAGCCGCGGCCAAAGCCTCCTTGTCCTCAAGCCTTGCGCCGTCGGCCTCGAGGATCACATCTCCCTCTTTCAGGATATTTTCGGCCGGATAGTATATGTGCCTGTCCTTTCCCGTAACGCTGCCCGTACCCAGAACAAGTATGCCGTCACTCTCTAAGGTTATGCCTATCGCCTGTCCGCCCGGAATAAGCATTTTTTCCTCGGTTTTGGTAACTGATACCGCGGCGGTTTCGGTGTTTCCGCCTCCCGCATAGGTCGGAAAAAGAGCCGAAACCGCCAATATCGGCAAAATTAAAAGTCTTTTTCTGCCTGCCTTCACTTGTCTCACTTCCCTGAACATCGGCTTATGCGAAGATTTCTCTCCGCACAATTTAATTTAACCTTCTTAAAGACAAGCTATACTAGCAAAGATTTTGAGCAGCCGAAAACAGAGATTTTTAGCCGATATGTAAAATAAGCCACAGATTTTTTATCCATGACTTATTTTGTAAATTTTTATTTAAGCTTTGTCCAGCTTTCCACTATATTCTTTTCATAATAATGAGCGTCAGTCGCCTCATGTATGTCATAGTATGCCCAATAGCTGCTATCTATATCGGCAAAATTAATTAACTCAAATTTATTACTGTTAATAAAATCCCTGTCGCCGTATCTGTCCAGCATTCTGTTTACCGTGCTTACGACCTCGGCCCTCGTTATATATTTATCCGGTCTGAATGTTCCGTCGGGATAGCCGCTCATCCAGCCTCTGCCACAGGTCTGCGCAATATATTCCCTTGCCCAGTGGTCATATGGAAGATCTGTAAAGGTAACGGCGTCAGTCTCGGCAAGCTTATTGAATTTTGCCGTGATCGCGGCAAATTCCGCCCTTGTTATCGGTTCGTCAGGCCTGAATGTACCGTCGGGATAGCCGCTGATTACTCCGAACTGCTCCATAAAGCCTATCCGGTTGTAATACCATTTATCCGCGGTCACGTCAAGGAACGAAGGCACATAGGTTATTTCCTCATTCATCTTTTCGGTAATAAGTCTTGAAAAC
>CAZBNY010000118.1:0-6330 GCA_964493235.1 uncultured Lachnospiraceae bacterium | reverse complement strand
CCGCTGGACGCTAAAGGAATTATCGGCTATGTGTGTATACATCACCTTATGACCTGTTATATTATAAAAATACTTAAAATTTGTACATTGACGGTTTTTGTGTTATTATATAATTTAACATAATTGACAGGAGTGATAAGTTTGGGCGAAGATGGTAAAAAAAGCTTACCGCTTATTCCCGTTAGGGGAGTTGTAGTTTTTCCAAATATGATAACAAGCTTTCCCGTTGGCAGGGACAAATCCGTAGCCGCCATGAAAAAGGGAATGGCAGAATATAACAGCAGAGTTTTGCTCGTGGCCCAGAAGGACGCGGCGAATACCGATCCCAACGAGGACGATATTTATAATGTAGGCGTGGTCGCTTCCGTAAAGCAGACGATAATGATGCCGGGCAATACTACTCATGTGATAGTCGAGGGTATTGAAAGAGCCAGGATTTTAGAGCTCAAAGACAGTGGGAAATACTTTACTGCCGTGTATGAGAGCGTGGCGCAGGATACCGATGAGGAATTCAGTGATGAGACGGTCGCGTTTATGCGTGTTGTTTCCGACGCTTTCAGCAGCTATTATAAGATGACGGGAACAAAAACAGGGACGCAGGAGCCTGTCGCAAGCGTTGTCAGCGCGAAAAAGCCCGGACACCTTTCCGACATAATAAGCTCGGCGATAACTATGCCTGTTGACGAAAAGCAGAAAATACTTGAAATATTTGATCCGGACGAAAGGCTTAAATATGTTTATGAAAAGCTTTTAAGGGAGATGAATATACTTGAACTGAAAAGGGTGATCGAATCAAAGGTAAAAAAGAATTTGGACAAATCCCAGAGGGATTATTACCTGCGAGAGGAACTCAAGGTTATCCATGAAGAGCTTGGCGATACCGACGAGATACAGGCGGAGATCGACAAATACATGGAGATGGTTAAAAATAAAAAGCTTCCCAAACACGCCGAGACCGTTGTCGTGAAGGAGATACAGCACCTTAAACGTATTCCGGTGACAACTCCCGAGGCCAATGTCGTCAGAAGCTATATCGAGTATATGCTAAGCATTCCCTGGTCGGAGAAAACAGAGGATAATAAGGACCTGCTCAACGCGGAAAAGATACTTGAGGAGGATCACTACGGACTTAAGAAGGTCAAGGAAAGAATAATTGAGTATCTCGCGGTGAGAATGAATACCGAGGAAACCAATTCGACTATACTTTGTCTGGTAGGCCCTCCCGGTGTCGGAAAGACATCTATAGCTAAGTCGATCGCGAGAGCGCTGGGCAGAAAATACGTCAGAATGTCCCTGGGCGGAGTGAAGGACGAGGCCGAGATAAGAGGCCACAGAAAGACATATGTCAGTGCCATGCCGGGCAGAATAATAAACGCGATGAAGCAGGCGGGAACGATCAATCCGCTTATGCTGCTTGACGAGGTGGACAAGCTTGGCTCGTCGGTCCAGGGCGACCCATCGGCGGCGCTGCTTGAGGTGCTGGATTCGGCGCAGAACAGCACTTTCAGGGATCATTATATCGAGGTCGAATATGACCTGTCCAAAGTACTTTTCATATGTACGGCCAACGACGCCTCCGCTGTACCCTCGGCTCTCAGGGACAGAATGGAGCTTATAGAGCTTTCGGGCTATACATCGGAGGAAAAGAAGCAGATAGCCATAAGGCATTTGATACCAAAACAGCTTAAAGAAAACGGCCTGAAAAAAAGTCAGCTTAAAATAACCGACGGAGCTGTAGAAGCTATAATAAGCGGATATTGCAGAGAGGCCGGAGTCCGCCAGCAGGAAAGAGTCATAGGCAAGCTCTGCCGAATGGCGGTTAAGCAAATATTGACCGGCGAGAAAAAGACTGTGAGGATAACAGAGAAAAATATCGCTTCTTATCTGGGAAACCCGAGATTTGGAAGGGACATAGAAATAAAGGAGCCGATGGTCGGCATCGTGAGAGGACTTGCATGGACACAGGTAGGCGGAGAGACCTTGCTTATTGAGGTAAACACGATGCAGGGCAGCGGACGGCTTGAGCTGACGGGAAACATGGGAAAGGTAATGCAGGAATCGGCGAAGGTCGCGTTCTCATACATACGCTCAAGGGCAGCTGATCTCGGCATAGACATACATTTTTACAAAGAAACGGACATAAGCCTGCATATACCCGAGGGAGCGGTCCCGAAGGACGGCCCCTCGGCCGGAATAACTATGACGACGGCAATGGTGTCCGCCCTTACCGATAAACCTGTCAGAAACGATATTGCCATGACGGGAGAGGTCACTATAAGGGGAAGGGTACTCCCTATAGGCGGCCTTAATGAAAAGGTATTGGCAGCTAAACGTATAGGCATAACTGACATAATAGTTCCGTTGGCAAACGAGATGGACGTGCGTGAAATGCCGGACGAAGTCAAAGAGGGCGTAAACTTTATTTTTGTAAATGATATGCGGCAGGTGTTCGATAACGCTTTTGTGGAGGGAAAATGAGATGAAGGTAAATAATGTATCATTGGCGGCGGTAGGCGTGAAGATGAGCCAATACCCAGATGATAAAAAGCCTGAAATAGCCTTTGCGGGAAAGTCCAATGTTGGTAAATCGACACTGATAAACGCGATGATAGGAAGAAGGGCGCTTGCCAGGACAAGCTCCCAGCCGGGAAAGACAAGAACGATAAATTTTTATGATGTTGAGAATATTCTTTATTTTGTAGACCTGCCGGGATATGGCTACGCGAAGGCCCCGAAAACGGAAATAGAAAAGTGGGGCAGAATGATAGAGGAATATCTTAACAAGCGGGAGACTCTCAGAGGCATAGTAATGCTGGTAGACATACGGCATGAACCGGGAGAAAACGACAAAATCATGTATAACTGGCTTAAGCATTATAACTATGATATTATTGTAGCGGCGACGAAGCTGGACAAGCTGAAGCGCTCACAGATACAAAAGCAGCTTTCTATAGTGAAAAATGGCCTTAACATGGCGCCGGAGGATAAGCTTATACCGTTTTCGGGAGAGACTAAGGCCGGAGTTGAGGAGCTTTGGAGTGTGCTGGAAAGACTTATAGGCTATGAGCCTCCCTCTAAATGAGAGAAATATATTACTATATATAAATAAGAACAGACCGAAATTTATGTCGTATCCTCATAAGAAACCATAGATACTAAAAAGCCCTGAATGTCGGCCGCCGCGTTAAAAGGCTCCGCCGCGCGCCAAATCCGGCACGGCTGCGTTTTTTGCCTTGCGCTCCGCCCTATTCAGGACTTTTAATTATTTCTATGTTTTCTTTTTCGAACGCTTCTTATCTTCGGTGCTTTATGCTTATGGTAAAACTTATCCAAACAGCGGAAAGACTCGGGAAAAGAGGATTTTGCCAATCGTTATCCGCAGGCGGAGCCTTAGCGCTTTTAGATGAGCAAACAACATGTCTCGGTGGCATAAATGCCCTAAGACCTGTTATTTGCATCCGCCAAAATTGATTTTTAGAGCTTGCCCCATTGTTGACAAAGGCAAACCTTTAGTAGCGGATTTGAATTCTTAATAGCTTGTAAACTGTATCGGGTCCATCAGCATTGTGTCAAGATAGACAGTGTAGTGCAGATGCGGTCCGGTCACAAGGCCCGTGGAGCCTACAAGGGCGACCACCTCACCCTGAAGTATTTTTTCGCCTTCCTCAACAAATATTTCCTTAAGGTGGTTGTAGGTTATAGTATAGCCGTCATCGGTTTCAAAGCTCATTACGTTGCCGTAGGTCTCGGAACAGTGTATATCTGAGACGATTCCGCTCCTTACGGCGTAAACATTGCTGCCTTCGTTGGCGGCTATGTCAATGCCGTTGTGGAATTCCTCTTTGTCGAGGACAGGATTTGTCCTGGCCCCGCAGTAGGAGGATACGACACCATTATCAAGCGGGTCTATCCAGCCTTCGGGTATCGAGACCGCCGAGACCGCCTCAGCTATTCCGGCTCCATGTTCTCAGGCGAGACTTCTGCGGCGGGAGGTTTGTCGGCAGTGTTTTTGATGTCATTTGTTATAGTCTTTTCGGCTTCGACGCTCTTATCCTCCGGGACAGAGAACATACATCTTACAAACTCGGAAACATTGTCCCTGAGATTTCCGCTGTACTCGAACTCGTCCATTACGTTTCTGCCTATAATGGCAGAGGTCTTTTCCCTGAGCCTGTTTGTGGCGGAGTTGTTTGTATAGGCGAGTATGAGTATAAAAACGAATAAAATGACGGCGGCTGAAAGCTGATTGCTGAATCGGGTGGAGCCATCGACGCTGTTTTTTCTGTTTCGGGCAGAGCTTCGGCGGCTGTACGTATTTCTGGACGGGCGTCTTTCCATTGTCCCACTTCCGTGTTTTTGTTTAATTAATTATATGGGACTTGTTTTGGGTATATGTCAAAAATGACCCGCTGTAATTTACAGCCGGCCATTTTTCGTTTATGTGATGAAATTTAACGCAAGCTTTAAATAACGGCCTGCCTGTCTGATTCCCTCAACGGTACTGTCGGTAGCGCTTGACGCCTTTCCGGCGATAAAATCGTATGAGCCGATCGAGGCCTCCATAACAGCGCAGAATTTGTCCGAAAGGGAAACAACCACTGATTCCCTGTATTTTGGCCTGCCAAGCGATGTAAAGGGCCACATATGGTTAACTATGGCGTCTTTTTCAATATCGTTTAAGTTAAATATACTTTCGGAATTTCTCAAAGCGACAAAGGGGTGATTTTTGAGAAGTCTGTTTCCGTTTTCATCAATGCTTGTGTTCTCAAAAAAGTATAGGTCGTGCATAAGGCCGGCCCTTGCCGCCGAACGATAGTCCCAGCCTAAGCGTCTGCACATACAGTAGCTGTAGTAGGATACGTTCAGGGAATGCTGAAATCTTGTTGTAAAATGGTGATGCTTAAAGTTGTCGAGCATACGGACCTCGCTGCTGTTTAATATGCCGTCAACGCAGTCAAGGTATGTAACGGCATTAGCGTCATTTTCATCGCGCATATCGAATTTTGAACCGGTTATTTTTTCCATTTGGATACCTTCCCAGTCGTTTTTTAACCGCCGAACGCGATTATGCTTTATTCAACCATTATAGCATAGCGCTGTCGTTCTTTCCACAGAATAATAATTAAAATTTCTGGCAGGGCGGACAGATCTTATTCCTTTGTAAGAGGCAGCATTTTGGCCTCAACATATTCGGCGAGCTTTTCGGGATCAATGATTATCTGACAGCCCCTCTGACCCGCGCTGACGCTTATCTCGTCAAAGAGTATGGCAGTCTCGTCAATGAATGTCGGAAACTTCTTTTTCATACCGATGGGAGAGCAGCCTCCTCTTATATAGCCGGTCAGACCCAGAAGCTCCTTGACGTGTATCATATCGACCTTTTTGTTTCCCGATACGGTGGCGGCCTTTTTGAGGTCCAGCTCCTCGTCAACGGGTATGCAGAAAACTATATGACCCGTCCTGTCGCCCTTGGTTACAAGGGTTTTGAACACCTGCTCGGCAGGTATGCCCAAAACCTCGGCAGCGTGATGGCCGGAAAGGTCGCTTTCATCGTATTCGTATTCCCTTGTGCCGTATTCGATCCCTGCTGCGTCCAAAAGACGCATTACGTTAGTTTTTGTCATAAAAATCACTCCGTAAAATTATATGAAATCTTCTTTAAAGGTTTTGTCGTCAGTTCATATTGTGATATAATCAGTCTAAAGAATATTATATACGTAAGGAGCTGAATTTCAATGAAAAGATTTCTTGTTGAGTTTGCTATGGGTACAGATCTCCACGGGCAGAACGTGACAAAGGCCGCCTGCAAGGCTGTCAGAAACGCGATCTCCAACTGCTGTCTGTGCGGAATTTCCGACTGTCTGGGCATCGACGACCTTGAAAACCATATGCATATACACGTAAAGCTCGGTTCAACGGACCCTGATGGGATAGACGTTGACAAGGTAAAGGCGGAGCTGCCGCTTGGAACGGTTGACGTTGAATGCGTACCGGGCGGAATGCAGTGCGAGGGACTTCATGTTGACGAATTCGGCGAGGGCGACAAGGTGACGATGGTAATAGCCGCCCTTACTGTATATATAAAGGACTGAGAAGCTATGAAAACAATAGGTCTTATCGGAGGAATGAGCTGGGAAAGCACTGTGACATATTATCAGATAGTCAATGAGACGGTCAAGCGTGAGTTGGGCGGACGTTTAGAACGCAAAGTTTCTTTTTCTTTATTGTAAGGCGAGGCTTACCATCGGAGGTTTTGCACTCTCCGAGTGCTACTTCTTGCGAGGGGCTCATCTCGGAGTTTCGAAGCCCGAAGAGCCCCTCGCGCACCCC
>CAZBNY010000117.1:0-6386 GCA_964493235.1 uncultured Lachnospiraceae bacterium | reverse complement strand
TCAGAGGTATGGATATCGTGTTCGTAACAACAGCAAAGACAGATGAAGAAGCAAGAGAATTATTAAGATTATTCGGAATGCCATTCAGCAAATAAGGGAGGGAAACAAATGGCTAAGAAGTCAATGAAAATAAAGCAGCAGAAGACTCCTAAATTTTCGACAAGAGCATACACACGTTGCAGAATTTGCGGAAGGCCGCATGCTGTTCTCAGAAAGTATGGAATATGCCGTATCTGCTTCCGCGAATTAGCTTACAAAGGCCAGATCCCGGGAGTTAAAAAAGCCAGCTGGTAATTAGGGAAAGGAGGAAAAACCTATGTCAATGAGTGATCCTATCGCAGATATGCTCACTAGAATTAGAAACGGCAACACAGCTAAACATGATACAGTTGATGTTCCGTCATCAAAGATGAAGAAAGCTATCGCTGACATATTAACAAATGAAGGCTATATCAAGGGCTATGAAATGATCGAGGACGGCGTTAAGGCTACGATCAGAATCAGCCTCAAATATGGTGAAGATAAAAACGAAAAAGTTATTACAGGTATCAAGAGAATTTCCAAACCCGGCCTTCGCGTATACGCGGGCAAAGATGATCTTCCCAAGGTCCTTGGCGGACTTGGAACAGCTATCATCTCAACAAGCAACGGCCTTATGACCGACAAAGAAGCAAGAAAAGCCGGAATCGGCGGAGAAGTAATAGCATTTATTTGGTAATTGATTTTATAGATAATACAGGAGGTGCAGAACATGTCACGTATAGGTAAACTGCCTGTTGCCGTTCCTGCCGGAGTTGACGTTAAGATCGAGGCAGGCAACGTAGTTACTGTAAAGGGACCCAAGGGAACACTTACACGTAAGATGGCTGATGACATGAACATCGCAATTGAGGACGGTCATGTAGTAGTTACAAGACCTAATGATTTAAAGAGAAGCAAATCTTTACACGGTTTAACAAGAACATTAATCAATAACATGGTCATTGGTGTTACACAGGGCTATGAAAAGACTCTTGAGATCAACGGTGTTGGTTACAGAGCTGCTAAATCAGGCAAAAAGCTCACACTTTCACTCGGATATTCACATCCCGTTGAAATGACTGATCCCGAAGGTATCGAGACAGTAGTTGAAGGTACAAACAAGATCATTGTTAAGGGTATAGATAAAGAAAAGGTTGGACAGTTCGCCGCTGAGATCAGAACAAAACGTCCTCCCGAGCCTTACAAAGGAAAAGGTATCAAGTATGCTGATGAGCATATCAGACGTAAAGTTGGTAAGACAGGTAAGAAATAATAAAGGAGTGAGATCCGTATGATAAGTAAGCCATCACGTGCGGCTGCCCGCGTAAAACGTCATTACAGAATTCGTAATAAAGTTAGCGGAACAGCTCAGCAGCCCAGACTGGCTGTGTTTAGATCAAACAAACATATATATGCACAGATAATTGACGACGTAGCGGGCAATACATTAGTTGCCGCATCTACACTTGAAGCAGACATCGCAAGCAAAGTAGAACATACTTCAACTGTTGAAGCTGCTAAGGCTGTAGGCGAAGCTATCGCCAAGAAAGCTATGGACAAAGGCATCACAGAAGTTGTATTTGACCGTGGCGGATATATCTATCATGGAAAAATCCAGGCATTAGCTGAGGCAGCAAGAGAAGCCGGATTACAGTTCTAAGACAAGGAGGAAAACAAGTTGAAGAATATCGATCCTAGTACACTTGATCTTAAAGATAAAGTAGTAACTATCAACCGTGTAACAAAGGTTGTTAAAGGCGGTCGTACAATGAGATTCACAGCACTCGTTGTTGTAGGAGATGAAAACGGCCATGTTGGCTGCGGACTTGGTAAAGCAGCAGAAATCCCCGATGCTATCCGTAAGGGTAAGGAAGACGCTATGAAGAACATCGTATCTGTTGAGAGAAACGACGTTGACAGCATCTACCACGGCATCACAGGTAAGTTCGGAAGCGCAAGCGTAATGCTTATGCCTGCTCCCGAAGGTACAGGACTTATCGCCGGCGGCCCCGCTCGTGCGGTGCTTGAGCTTGCGGGAATCCGTAACATCAGAACAAAATCACAGGGTTCTAATAACAAGAGAAATGTAGTCAGCGCTACAATTCAAGGTTTAAGCCAGGTTACTTCACCTGAGAAGGTTGCTAAATTACGCGGCAAGTCAGTTGAAGAACTCTTAGGTTAAGGAGGTATAACGATGGCCGGAGAACTTAAAATCACATTAGTAAAATCAACAATCGGCGCACTGCCGAAGCATAAAAAAACAGTACAGGCTTTGGGCTTAAAGAAGCTTCACAGCTCTGTAATCAGACAGAACAACGCTGCTGTACTTGGCATGGTTAACCAGGTAAAGCATCTTGTTAAGGTAGAAGAAATATAATAATCAGAGGAGGTGCCAATATGAACTTAGGTGAATTAAAACCTGCATACGGCTCAAATACAAAAAGCTGGAGGAGAGGCAGAGGCCACGCTTCAGGAAACGGCAAAACAGCAGGCAGAGGTCATAAAGGACAGGGCGCTCGTTCAGGATCCGGCGGAAAGGCAGGATTTGAAGGCGGACAGATGCCACTTTACAGAAGACTTCCTAAGAGAGGCTTCAAATGTATCAACAGCAAGGAGATCGTCTCTATCAATGTTGATATGTTAAATGTATTTGAAAATGATACAGTAGTAGATATTGAGGCTTTAAAATCAGTGGGCCTTGTAAGTAATCCTAGAGATGGAGTGAAAATATTAGGTGTTGGTGAGCTTGAGAAGAAACTTACGGTAAAAGTTAACCAATACAGCAAATCCGCAGCAGAAAAAATCGAAGCTGCAGGCGGAAAAGCAGAGGTGATCTGATTTGTTAAAAATATTCGTCAACTCGTGGAAAGTAAAAGAGATCAGAAATAAAATACTCTACACTCTTCTTATCCTCGCGATAGTAAGACTTGGAGCGCATATCTATCTCCCCGGTATAAGTGCGACGACAATCAAGGCATATACAGATCTGTACTCAACCGGTACACTCTATAATATAATCGCCGGCGGTTCCGGTTCAAGCTACTCCATATTTGCTTTAGGTATTGGACCATACATTACCGCATCGATTATAATGCAGCTTTTGTGTGTTGCGATTCCGACCCTCGAGCAGCTTTCTAAAGAGGGCGAGGATGGACGTCAAAAAATAAATAAGTATACTCGTTATATAACAGTTGTACTTTCGGCGCTTCAGGGCACAGGCATAGCATTAAACTACAGAACAATGATGACTAACCCTACGACACTGAACGTGATCATAGCGATTATCAGCCTTGTTACTGGATCAATATTCATTATGTGGCTTGCTGAACAGATCACAGCAAAGGGAATTTCAAACGGTTCATCGATGATAATCTTTGTCAACATCATTTCGAGCCTTCCAAGAGCGATTTCAGCGCTTGTATCATACGCTCAGGCGGGAGCAAGCGGAATAGCCAAGGTGGTAGGAATACTTGTTATCCTCTTTGTTGTTATCGTTCTTATAGTCAGAGTAAACGACGGTGAAAGACGACTTCCCGTCCAGTACTCAAACAAAATGGCCGGCAGAAGAATGAGCGGCGGAAGCAGCAGCACATTCCCTATCAAGGTAAATACGGCCGGTGTAATTTCAATAATTTTCGCGATCTCACTTCTCCAGTTCCCTGAGACTGTCGGGGGATTTATTGCGGCTAAGCCCGCATGGCTGGAAAAAGTGATCGAGATCCTTACAATGACACACCCGGTCGGTGCGGTATTATATGTGATTTTGATCTTCTTCTTCTCATATTTCTACACATCGATCGTGATCAACCCCAATGAGATTGCCGAAAACATGAAGAAAAACGGCGGTTTCATTCCCGGTATCAGACCGGGACAGCCTACAGCTAACTACATCGCAAGGGTAGTTGACAGGATAACTCTTGTCGGAGCTGTATGCTTCGCAGTGCTTGCGCTTGTACCGATAATTATGCAGTGGATATTCAAGGTGAATGTCGGCTTCGGTGGTACAACACTCATAATCGTCGTAGGCGTCTGCCTTGACATTGTTAAAGCACTTGAGTCTCAGCTTCTTATGAGACATTATAAAGGATTCTTAGATTGATCACGTCTGGCAGGGGAATGCTCAGGCATTTCCCGCAGACGGGTCAAAGAAAGTCAGGAAAGAAGGTAAGACAATGAAATTAGTACTCATTGGCGCACCTGCCGCCGGCAAGGGCACACAGGCAGCCAGACTTGTAGAGCATTATTCTATAGCGCATATCTCCACAGGCGATATGCTTCGTGAAGAGGTCGCGAAGGAGACCGAGCTTGGCAAGGAGGCCAAAGCCATTATGGCCGCGGGCGGACTTGTATCAGATGAGATCATCATCGCAATGGTAAAGGAACGCATTAAAAAGGAGGACTGCGCTAAGGGCTTTATCCTTGACGGCTTCCCCCGTACCGTTGTTCAGGCTGAGAAGCTTGATGAAATGGTAGCTTTAGATAAGGTTGTTTATATCAACGCACCCGATGATGTTATGCTCGAGAGGCTTACAGCCAGACAGACTTGCCCTGACTGCGGAGCTACTTATAATAAACTTTTCCTGCCTCCTAAAACAGCGAATATCTGCGATAAGTGCGGAGCCGCTCTTACACAGCGTAAGGACGATACTGAAGAAGCAGGCAAAGCCCGTCTTGCGACATTCCACTCACAGAGCGAACCCCTTGTTGAGTTCTATACAAAGAAGGGTATTCTCTTTGAGGTTGACGGAACAGCCGCTATAGACGATATCACAAAAGCTATCATCAAGGGCTTGGGTGAAGAATAATGGCGATAACAATTAAAACACAGGACCAAATACAGAAGATGCGTGTTGCCGGAGGCATACTCATCGACTTAATAGATATTCTTGAAGGAATGATCAGACCCGGTATAACTACCGAAGAGCTTGACAAGGTTGCCGAGGACTTCATAAAGAGCAGAGGAGCTTATCCTTCGTTCTTAGGATACGGCGGATTTCCCAAGACACTCTGCACATCTGTTAATGAGGAGATCGTACACGGCATACCCGGTTCAAGAAAGCTCAAAAACGGCGACATCATAAGCATAGATATGGGAGCCTTCATCAACGGCTACCACGGCGACTGCGCCAGGACCTACGGAGTAGGAACGATAAGCGAGGCCGACCGGAAACTTATCGACGTTACCAGACAAAGTTTTTTTGAAGGAATTAAATTTGCAAAAGCTGGCAATCATTTATATGAAATTTCGGCCGCGATCCAGGAATATGCGGAATCCTTTGGATTTGGCGTAGTAAGGGATTACGTGGGACACGGGATCGGCAAAAATATGCACGAGGATCCGGCAATACCCAACTACAAGCAGCCGGGCAGAGGCCCCAAGCTCCAGAAGGGCATGGTAATTGCCGTAGAGCCTATGATAACGGCGGGAACATATAAATGCAGGGTACTTAGTGATGGATGGACAGCAGTAACCAGAGATGGTTCAAATGCGGCACATTATGAGAATACTGTTCTTATAACGGATGGCGAACCTGAACTGCTTACCTTTAAAAAATAAGCAGAGGTGGACAGAATGGAGTACACCGTAGGACAGGTGGTTTACTCAAAGAGCGGTCACGACAAGGGCAGGGCCTTCATGATCATAGATATAGAAGGTGAGTATTTATACCTAACCGACGGAAGGACACGCACTGTTGATAAACCCAAAAAGAAGAAATTAAAACATGTCCAGGTCACTGGTTATTTGGACGCTGATTTAAAGGACAGGATAGAGAGCAGGGGGCAGCTCCTGAACGCGGATTTTGTCAAGGCGCTGAAGAAGTACAGTGATCAAAACAGAGCACAGTGAATTAAGGAGGTTCTTAGATTGTCTAAAGACGATGTAATTGAAGTAGAAGGAACCGTATTGGAAAAATTACCAAATGCTATGTTTCAGGTTGAGCTTGAAAACGGACATAAGATTTTAGCACATATCTCCGGAAAGCTTCGTATGAACTTTATCAGAATTCTTCCGGGAGACAAAGTATTGGTTGAAATGTCGCCTTATGATCTTGAAAAGGGCAGAATCATCTGGCGAGCTAAATAAGGAAGGAGCGATCACAATGAAAGTAAGACCATCTGTAAAACCTATGTGTGAAAAATGCAAAATAATTAAAAGAAAAGGGCATGTTATGGTCATTTGTGAAAATCCCAAACACAAACAGAGACAGGGCTGATATCTTTAATTAATCATGGGTCATGGAGGAGCATGAAGCCTTCAGACCAAAATAGTTTTTAGCTGTCGGGCGGCTGACGGACGCTTAGCTGGCTGCTCAGATGAGGGTTCGTACCGATAGATTAAAATAAATCAAAATTTTTTGATAAAA
>CAZBNY010000116.1:1379-6395 GCA_964493235.1 uncultured Lachnospiraceae bacterium | reverse complement strand
TTAAAAGTTTAGGGTGTTTTAACAGCGCTCTGGCAATTGCTATCCTTTGTCTCTGTCCTCCCGAAAGGTCCGCTCCGTTTTCATCTATCGGCGTATCGTAACCCAACGGAAGTTTTCTTATAAATTCATCTGCTCCGCTCATTTTGCATAGCTCATATATTTCGTCATCGCTTGCCTCTTGATTTCCAATCTTTAAATTGTTTTTGATCGTATCGGAAAACAAAAACGTATTTTGACCTATATAAGACACATCATTTCTCAAAGCGCTGATATCAATGTCCTTTATATCCTTTCCGTCCAGCAGTATTTCCCCGTTTTCCGGCTCATAAAACCTTAGCATAAGCTTTGCCAGTGTTGTCTTTCCGCATCCGCTTTCTCCTACTATTGCTATTTTCTCTCCTTTTTCTAACTTTAGATTTATATTCTTCAGAGTTAGCTCTTTATTTCCGTATCTGAAATCAACGTGGCTGAACTCCCACTTCTCCGCGCTCTGAAGTCTTTTATTGCTTTCATATACTTTTTCTGTTTCAAGATCAAAAATATCATTCAGTCTGTCAGCCGCTACTATAGCTGTCTGAATTGTCGGCTGCAATTCAATTAAATTTTTAATAGGCTCGGTAAAATATGCCAGCAAAGCGTAAAAAGTAATAAGTGAGCCAACGGTAATCTGGTTTTCTATGACCATACCAAATCCTATCCAAAGTATTATTACCGTCCCTATCAATTCTATTGTATCCGCAAATGTGTCCTGTGACACTGCGATGATACTGTTTTTGAAAATAGAATCTACAAACCTTTTAAATTTTGAATAAGTCTTTGCCTTAACCTGCCCTCCGGCATTTAATGCCTTTACCGTTTCAATACCGTCGATACTCTCTTTAAAATACGACTGCAAGACAGCGTTATTTTCCATAACGTCACGGTTGCTTTTTTCCATCGGTTTTCTGTAAATCAGAATAATTACTGCGTATAGCGCAACCATAATTAACGACACAAAAAACAGCCTGCTGTTTTCAACAAATAAAATTACTCCGCAGGCCATTACCATTAACGAATCCAAAAGGAGTGTAAGAACGGCTCCCGATATAGCGGTACGAATAGTTGAAGTATCCGAAAATCTTGACATATATTCTCCTGTCTGCCTTACCGAAACAGAAGAAACCGGCAGGTCAATTATATGGTTATAATATGAAAGGGATAACTTTATATCTATTTCTTTAGAAATCATGGCAATGAGCCATCCTCTGGAGAATTGTATTCCGGCCTGCATCAAATATAAAATAATCAATGATATAAATATAACATTAAAGCTTGACAAAGATACTTTTCCGGCTATTTCCTCCAATATTTTTTCAAGGAGGCTGTCTTCGTAATCATCGTGTTCGAATTCTTCCTCTTCGTCTTCATATTCATATAGATTTACTTTCGCCGCGAAGTCATCTATCACAATTTCAAATACAAACGCTCCCATAATGCCTATTACGGCTATTATTACAGAAAGAATAAATATCCCTGCAAGCTTATGATATTGATATTTTAAAAAAGCAAAAAATTTTGTAAAGCTGCCTTTTACATAATTTCCGCTTTTAAAATCTTCAGTTTTTGTGAACACAACTATATAGCCTGTCCACATTTCAAAAAAGCTTTTAAGACTAATACGCACTTTGCCTTTGGCGGGATCTCCCGCAATCATTCTGCCGTCTTTTATTGCAAAAACAACAATATAGTGAAGCATTCCCTCCTCTGTCACAACATGCGCTATAAATGGTAAATTTATTTCCCCCTTATTAATTCCATTCAAAAGCTCTTCAGCTGAGCCGGACAGGGCCTCAGCCTCAAGTCCTATTTGTCTCGCTCCGTCAATAAGTCCGTAAAGGTTCGTTCCGGTTTTATCAGTTTTAGTAAGTTCCCTATACTTTGATATTGGCAGCTTAAGCCCGTAATGGGCGGCTACCATAGATAAACAAGCTGCCCCACAGTCTCTTTCATCATGCTGTTTAATCACTTTCATTGTTTATGTCAAACAACCTTTCTAATAAAATATGAGGACGAACTATTCTCGTCCTCTTATAAGCTACCTATTAATTAATAGTGAGCTTTTTTTCCGGATATATATCTGCCGCCTTTTATATGCTTTGCTTCTAAATACATTTTTCTCCTTGCGTCAGACCAAAAAAGACGTTCAATCAAGCTGGATTTACTACTATATCCGCAAATAGGGCAAGTTACATATTTTGACGCGCCGCCTTCTACTGAACGAAGCTCATTTGCACTTATAGTTTTCATAAAACTCATACCCCCTACATATTAATCGAAACATTACTTTTACTTCTTTTGTGTAAAATACATATGGCTAATACTGATGAATATACCCATACAGTTAATACTAACAGTAGGCAATTAAACACAAAATCTAAAAGCCTTTAGTTTGCCGAACGCATTTTATCACCATTTGGTTTTCAAGTAACTTTTGTTTTCCACTGCAGCTTTATAACAAGATGGAATAGTCATCTTATTACAAGCGCATTATTTAAACTATATAGGCAAAAAATAGCCTATATAGTTTATTAAATAATATCATAATAGCCTATACAATTCAAGTATATTTTAACCGTGTAGGAGGATTTTATGGATTATTACATTATTGGCCAAAGAATAAGAAAAATAAGAAAAGCACACGGCATATCCCAAGAAGAATTAGCTGAAAAAATAGGAATCTCAACAACACATATGAGCCATATTGAGACAGGCAATACAAAGCTGAGTCTTCCGGTATTCGTAGCGCTGTCGACCGCGCTTGATGTGTGCGCAGATGAGCTTCTTAACGACGTATCTCCCTCAAATAGAAGTGCCTCTATCAATGAGATAATACAAATACTTGATTCATGCACCTCCAAGCAGGTTAAGATCTTAAGTGATTTAGTTCGTGCCGCGAAAATCTCTATGGATAAATATTTATAAAAAAAGTGTAAAGCCATCGCAAATAAATGACTTTACACTCTTTGTTCCAATTGACGTCCGCTATTTTAATGTAATATTATATTTCTTCTTCAGTTTATCGAGCCTTTCTTTATACCGGTCGTTTATAAGCACCGTTTCGCTTTTGCCGACGCCCAATGTGCTGTTGAAACCGGGAGCGCCCTTTTTCAGTGTGTTTTTTATTTCAGACTGCCACTCGTCCATAAGCGAATCCAGTTCCTTCTGATATTCCGCGCACCATGCCATCCTTGCGCCCCTCCTTACAGCTCGTCAAGTATCTCTTTTTTCTTATTTTCGTACTCCTCGCCTGTGATAAGTCCCTTGGCGTACATATTTCTGAGCTGCTCCAGCCTTTTCTCCGCCGAGCTGCCGGAAAACTCATCTTCCTCGTCAATTATTATCTCATGAGAGGAAACACCCTTGTCGGAAAATGCGTTATAGGCGTTAATAGCAATCATAACTACTACTACAGCCGTCCAGAAAATGCCGAAGGGTCCGAAAGATGGTATGACAACGAACAATCCTATGAGCAGAAAAATGATGCCGACTATCATTCCGAAAATCGACTGGGTCTTTCCCGGCTTTACTCTTACTCTTTTCATATATATCACCCTAACCCTTTGTAAAAAAGTACTGTCCTTCCTCTTTTGAATATTTTGCCTTTATATCGAATATTTCCTCAATGACCCCGCTGTCGTATATATCCTTCGGTCCTCCCGACAGCATTATTTTTCCGTCCCTCATGGCTATTATTTTGTCCGAGAAGGTCATAGCGAGGTTCAGGTCATGTATTATCATTATAACAGTTTTTCCGCTGGCCTTCATTTTTTTTATCATTTCCATCAGCTCAAGCTGATAATTTATATCCAGGAAGGTTATCGGCTCGTCCAGAAAAACAATGTCCGTGTCCTGCGCCAAAAGCATGGCGATATACGCCTTCTGCTGCTGACCGCCCGAAAGCGAGGAAACGCTTTCATCGGCGAAGCTGAATACTCCGGCGCTTTTCATAGCCTCATTGACGATCCTCTTATCCTCATCGGTGTACTTTCTCGGATAACCCAAATAGGGGAACCGCCCGTGGAAAACAAGCGCCCTGACCGTTAGCGTCCCAACGCTTCTCTGCTGGGACAGCACCGAAATTTTTTTTGCTCTTTCCCTCGGGTCCATTTTGTGTATATTATTCCCGTCGGCTATGATCTCGCCGCTAAAAGGCGCAAGCAGTCCCGCCGCCGTCTCAAGCAGAGTCGATTTTCCGCAGCCGTTTGGCCCTATTACAGATGTGATCTCCCCGCTGTTTATTGTCTCGTTTATGTCAAAAAGCACCTGCTTTTTCCCGTAGCCGCCGTTCAGGTTTTTAATTTCTATCACCGTGTCTGCCTCCCTTCTTCTTCATAATAAGATAAATGAAGAACGGCACGCCGATATATGACACGACTATGCCAAGCTGTATCTCATAGGGGGCAAAAACGACCCTGGAGAGCATATCGCAGAATGTAACAAAGGCGGCCCCCATAAAGGCTGACGCCGGAATGAGCCTTGCGTTCCCGCTCTTTATAAAATGCCTTGCCATATGCGGTATGATAAGTCCGATAAAGCTCAAAAGTCCTGCGAAGCTCACAGCCGCTCCGGCAAGCAATGCCGCTGCCAGCAGCAGCACAAATCTTATCGTCTTTACATTCATTCCGAGGCTTTTGGCCGTCCTGTCGCCCAAGGCAAGTATATCCAGCTCATGGCTCAACAGCATCGATACCACAAGCCCGATCAGTATATATATCCACGCCGGGGACAGCTTTTCAAGCGTTATCCCGTCGACACCGCCTATTCTGAAGGAGCTAATGCCGTTTAACGCGTCGGGGAAAAACGTGGTTATAGTGTTTGTTCCCGCTGTCAGCAGGTTGCTTACCGCCACTCCGGCAAGCACAAGCGTAATTTTCGACGCTCCGTTTTTTACGGCAATGGCGTACACGGCAAAAACGGTTACGACCGCTCCCAAAAATGCCGCTGCCGGTACTGCCGCTATGTTATGCGGAAAAAGCG
>CAZBNY010000116.1:0-1369 GCA_964493235.1 uncultured Lachnospiraceae bacterium | reverse complement strand
CATCGCAAGCACAGCAAAAAAGCCGGCTCCCGAATTCACGCCGATTATGCTTGGCGCCGCGAGCGGGTTCTCAAGCACCGCCTGTATAATTACACCCGATACGGCTAAGGCGCTTCCCGCCAGTATAGCCGCCGCCACCCTTGGTACTCTCACGTACAGTATTATGCGGCTGTTTACTGTCGCTCCGCCGGACGCTATGGCCTCAAGCAGCTCCGATACCGGTATTTTAACGGAGCCTAAGCATATGCCAAGTACTGCCGACACTATTACTAAAATTATACTGATAAAAAGAAACGCTGTTTCTGTCCTGTTTCTTTCAGCCGAAATCGTTTCCGAATATTTCATACCTATTCACTCCTTGATACCTGCATAGTATACCATATTTAGACGGCATCCGCCATAGTCTTAAGGCTGTTTGACCCAATAAAAAATTCACCTTTTATCACGCATCTTAAGTCGAACACCGTCTATAACGGTTCGTATTGTTTTTAGTCCGCGTTGTTATAAAATTATAGTCAGTTTACATAAATACTGAGGCGCATAATGTATCGCATTTATATGATATAGGACGACAGCGTGATATTGGAGGCTGTCAAAAACATGAGGGCAAAGAGGGAGTTTCAGATCTTCGGCATAAAAAATCAATGCGCCTGAGCCTTGCCGCCGAGGACTCGGCCATGTCCCGCAAGCTCATGTCCGGCCTTCTTCATATAGAGCAGTATATAGATATGTTCCTGACGTATTTTAAAACAGCCTCTGACTCGTCGGACTATGTATTCCGCTGCGTTGATCCGGGCTTGATAAGGGGACGACTGTCAGAATAGACCTAAGTAAAAATTAAAATCTTACAAAAACGTAAGTTTTGGAATGGAAATGTAAGCAGAATAAATGCGTTTTCTCCTTTTGATATGATGTCATAAAAGGAGGCATCAAAATATGGGCATTTTAGAAGTAAAGTCATTGAGAAAAATATACACAGCGCGGTTTGGCGCTAATCAGGTAATGGCGCTCAAAAACGTGAGCTTTTCGGTAGAAAATGGCGAATACGTAACGATCATGGGTGAATCCGGCTCGGGCAAACGATCCTGCTGAACATTCCGGCGGCACCGGACAGACCCACAAACGGCTCGGTCCTGCCGGACGGTCACGACATTACCAAAATTTTTGAGAGGCAGTTGGCCGAATTCCGCAGGAAAAATCTCGGCTTCGAGTTTCAGAAGTTCAATCTTCCGGACACCTTCACTATTGAGGACAATATTGCAAAAGGATTTACAGAAACCTGTACTTTTCCGCAAATAAATTTAGTTTATATCGCCATTCGCAGGACAGTAATGAATTTATTAAAAATGGAATTGCAATCCAACTTGGC